>JAHWKH010000171.1 GCA_019347995.1 Gemmatimonadota bacterium
ACCCTCGTCAATGCGTAGTTACGTCAGGGACCGCCGTCGAAGTTCTACGACGAGCGGGACATCCTCGAAATCCGCAGGACATCCGAGGAGCGGCCCGCCTCCGGCTCGTCCCAGGCCACGACCGTGAACTCGTCGGCCAAGGCGGCGACTGCCGCTGCCACACGCGGCCGTCCTCGGCGGCGCCGTGCACGAACACCAGCGGCGGCCCCTCGCCGACGCGCTCGTAGACGATCTCGAGGGCGTCTGCCCGGACGACCTCCACCGGCGCAAAAGAAAAGCCACGGCGCCGATCTGATCAGCGAAAGGCAGAGCGAGCAGATCGTCGCGGATCGCGCCGCGCGGAGCGGACGTCGGTGGGGGTGCCCACCGCCTGGACCGCGTGGACGGCGGCGGACGCGGGCTCCGCAGGTGCTCCAGGATGGCGTGTCGCGGGGGGTGGAGCACGGCGGCCGCTCGCGACGGCACGCCCCCTGCCTCTCATGGGTGCGGCGGCGACCGGTCCCCCCGCCGATGAGAATCCATGAGAATCCATGGAGGAGTCGATGGACCTCGATGTGCAGCACCACCCCGACGAGCGGCGCTTCGTGGCCGTCGTCGAGGGAAACGAGAACTATCTTTCGTACGCGGCTCTCGAGGACGGCGCCCTCGATTTCCGCCACACCTGGGTGGACCCCTCCCTGCGGGGTCGAGGTGTCGGGGAGCGGATCGTGCGGACGGCCCTCGAGCACGCCCGCGAGCACGGGCTCCAGGTGGTCCCGAGCTGCTGGTACGTGGGCGCCGTCGTCCGGCGGCATCCGGAGTACCGCCCCCTCCTCCGCTGACCGACGTCGGCCCATCCGCGCATTGTGGCGCGACCCTCGAGGGCTATCATTCACTGCGGGAGGAACGGACACCGCCCATCTCGGAAGGAGGGACGTTGAGGGACGCGACGCCGGAGGCGCCCGAGACGATCCTCCTGGTGGATGACGACACGGCCGTGCGTCGTATGGCCGCGAAGGTCCTCCGCCGAGCCGGCTACACGGTGCTGGAAGCGGTGGGCGGGCCGGAGGCGCTGGCCGTGGCACGATCACGCGAGGATCACATCGACCTGCTGCTCACCGACGTCGTGATGCCGGTGATGAGCGGACGCGAGTTGAGCGAGGCCCTCGTCCGCGAGCGGCCGGAGACGAAGATCGTCTTCATGTCGGGCTACACGGATGACGACGTCATCCTGCGCGGGGTGAGCGTCGCAGAAGTGAACTTCCTGCCGAAGCCGTTCACCCTCGATGGCCTCCGGAGGGTAGTGCGCCGGGTCCTGGACGAGCAGGATCCGGCGCAGCCCGGCTAGGCTCCTAGCCTCCGCCGGGGCTCCCCTCCCGCGCCAGGGCCCGGAAGTACTCCTCCACGAGCCTGCGGAAGCCCTCCGGCACGTCGTCGGAGCCCCGGAGCACGGCCCGCTCCCGCGCATCGCCTTCCACTTCCCTGCGGAGTCGGAACTCGACGCGCTGGAGCCCCTCCCGGATCGACGCCTGCAGCCGCTCCAGATCGGCGGGGTCTCCGTAAGGGCGGCTTTCGGCGAGCCGCTCCATGGACTCGATGACCTGATCCAGGTCGGCGGCGTCCTGTCCGGCCTCCCGCAGACCGTCGCGCAGCTCCCGAGCCTCCGCGGCCCGCTGCCTGAACTCGCTGCGGAACTGACGGATCTCCTCGGGTGAGAGACCTGTCGGAGACCCGCGCGTGGCGCCGCCCCCGGGCACCCCGTCCGACTCCCGTGCACCCCCCGGCCGTCCTTCCCGCGAGTCCTGCCCGCCTCCGGCGCCTCCACCCGCCTCACCCTCTCCGGCAGGGTCTCCGTCCGCCGGGTCGCCCCCGGCGGCCTGGCCCGGCTCGCCTTCCTCGCCCTCGCCACTCCCGGTGCGCTCCCGCAGCCGCCTCTCCAGCGACTCGGCGCCGCGCGTCAGCGAGCGGGCCCGGTCCAGAGCCTCCTCCATGGGATCCGGGCCGCGCGCCTCCACGGCCTCGCCGGCCTCGCGCACGCTCTCCTCGAGGGCGTCGAGATCCATGCCGATCTCGGCCTCGAAGCGGCGGGCGTACTCCTCCACGCCGCGCTGCTCGACGACGCCACGCGAGAACGAGAGCTTCTCCTTGATCTTGCGCTCCCGGATGGTCTCCGCCGCTTCCGAAGCCTCCCGGGCCGCCTGGCGCTGCCCGTCGCGGAGCGCCTCGGCGGCCATGCGATCGAGCTGGCGCTCCAGGTCGGCCACCTCCTCCGCCATGGACGTCTTGCGCTCCTGCACGTCCTGGATGCGGCGGGCCCGGGCGGCGTCGTCGTCCTCGTCCTCGAGGGTGCGCACGTTCTCCCGCACCTCCCTCTGCTGCCGCGCCAGGCGCCGCGCCCGCTCCAGGGCGTCGTCGGCGTCGCGCTGCAGCCGGTTGGAGCGTGAGCGCTCGAGCTGGCGGCGGGCCTCCTCGAGGCGGTCGGCGGCGGCCCCGGCGCGGGAGGTACCGGCTCCGCCGGCCGAGGCCGCCGACTCGCGCATGGCGTCGGCGGTGCGCTGGAGGTCGCGGGCCGTCTGCTCCATGTCCCGGTCCCCGCTGTCACGGGCGAGCCGCTCGAGCTGACGGGCCAGCTCCTCCGTCTCCTCCGCCAGTGCGCGCTGGGTGTCGCCACCGCCGCCGCCCGCCCCCTGCTGGGACGCGGCGCGGCGCTGCCGCTCGAGCTCCTGCTGCTGGCGCCTGGCCAGCTCCTTCAAGCGCTCCAGCACCTCGTCGACGCCGGCGTCGGCCTGCCTCTGCTCGCCCCGCTGCACCGTCTCGTACTGGTTGCGGAGCTTGTCGAGCTCGAGCTCGAAGAGGTCGGCCAGGTCGTCGGCGTTGGCGCCGCCGCCACCACCGCCGCCGCCGCCCTGCTGCTGCATGGCCACGTACCGCTCGTAGGTCTCCTCTGCGTGACGCAGGATCTGGAGCGCGCGCTGCTCCGGCCCCAGCGCCTCGACGAGCTCGCCCGCCTCGAGGGCGGCCTCGGCGGCGCGCATCTCCTCCACGGCACGCGGCAGCATCCCGGCGATCTCCCGGAATCGCGGCTCCGCGTCGGCGAGGCCCCGGTTGCCCATCCGCTCCACCAGCGTCTCGACCTGCTGGCGGACGCGGCCCTGGGCGAGCCCCACGCTCACGGTGTTCTCCGACAGCTCCTCGTCGCCGTAGCGGTCGCGGTCGCGCTGGAGGTTGAACGTGGCGGCGATCACCTGTTTCTGGAGCTCGGAGAGGGCCGTCTCCGGCGATTCGCCGCCGCCCATGCCTCCCATGCCCCCGCCCTGCTGATCGGCCTGGCGGTACTCCACGCCGAACGGGCGGATCTCCAGGAAGTACAGGTCGCTGGCCACGACGCGGCCTCCGGCACCGTTCTGGTCACGGGCCACGGCGTAGTAGCTCACCACGTCGCCGGGCTCGAGCTCGTGCTCCTCCAGGTAGAGGGTGTGCCCCGCGGAGACCTCCCTCAGGGGCGTGCCTCCGAACAGCGAAAGCGTGTCCTCGGCGCCACCGTTCACGGATGTGACCAGCAGGAGCTCGGCGATGCCGTAGTCGTCCAGCGCCTCGGCCTCCAGGTACACCTCCTCGATGGGGCTCGCCGGCTGGTCGCGCCCGGGGCGCGTGAAGCTCACCGACGGCGGCTGGTCCTGCAGCACGTCGATGGCCCAGGCGGGCGAGGCCTCGACGAAGGCGCCGTCGGCCGTGGCCAGCTCGATGCGGTAGAAGCCGGGCGCGTCGACCCGGAAGGACCCGGTGAGGGTGCCCTCCCCGCCCGCCGCCAGGTTCAGCGTGTCCTGGTCCAGGAGGACGCGCCCCGCCGTGGTGGGGAGCGTGGGGTGGACGGTGAGCCTCACCTCGGTTCCACGCAGCGCCGCGACGTCGCCGCCGTCCTCCACGACGCGGGGTGGAAGACGGGCCCACGAGGGGAAGCGCAGCTCGTGGTCCATCCGTCCCACGTAGGGCAGGTCGGCCACCGTGATCCGGTGCGTGGGCGAGCGCACCCCGTCGGATTCGACGAAGTAGTCCGTCACGTCCTGGAGGTCGAGGAGGAGGAGCTCGAACCCGCCGTCCTCCATGGGCAGCATGCTCAGGCGGCCGAACGCCTCGCCCTCACCCCCCCGGGTGAAGAGCGTCACGTCCTCGGCGGAGAACCCGGTCAACTCGGCGGTGATGCGCTGGTCGGCCCCCCGCGCCACCGTGACGTCGCCGGGCGTGACGCTCACGGCGTAGGGATTCACCGTAGCGGCGTCGATGGTGGGGTTCAGGAGCGCAGAGACGCCGTGGCGCACGGCGGGGGGGAGCAGGAGGAGGACGCCCAGCGATCCCACGGCCACGCCGCCGAGGACGCCGGACGAGCGGTAGAGGGCCCGCCTCTCGATGCGGCGGCCGTCCTCCACCGCGCGCGCCCGCTCGACCGCGCGGCGCACGAGCCCGTCGACGAGCTCGGGAGAGACGCCGTCGGCACCCCGGCCCACCTGCACGGCGCCCAGGATGGCGGCCTCGAGCGAGGGCTCGCGCTCCTCCAGGTAGAGGGCGACGCGCTCGTCGCTCACGCGCCGCAGGAGGGGCCGGATCAGGGTGACGGCCGCCACCGCGGCGACCGCTCCCCAGGCCGCCCAGCGAAGCCCCGTCACGGCACCGGGGGAGAAGCGCAGGAGCTCCATGGCCCACGCCGAAGCGAGGAACGCCACGGCCGCGGCGCCCAGCGTGAAGGCGAGGCCCCTCAGGAGGATGCGGAGGCGCCACCGTCCCCGCACGCTCCTCAGGATGCGGCGGATCTCGTCCCCGTGGGCGTCGCTGCCGCGTCCGTATCCGCTCCGTGCCATGGTGTTCTCCTTGGTCTCTACGTGTGCGCCGCCGCCCGGGACACCCGGTTCGACAGCACCGTCTCCACCGCCAGCAGTCCGAGGGCGGCGACCAGGAGGAAGCGCCACAGCGACTGGCGCCGCTCCCGGTCCTCGCGCACGAGCTCCATGGCGCGGTCGCCGGAGAGCGCGCCACCGCCCGCCTCGGCTCCGGCGCCGGCCCGCAGCCCCGCGACCATCTCCTCCGGGTCCAGAGCCGTGAGGTCCGACTCGGCCAGGTCGACGTTCACCGCCACCGTGAGGGGCCGCTCGGGCACCTCGCCCGGCGGACGGATCTGGTAGAACCCTCCCTCGTCCAGCGTGAGGTAGTGGGGACCGGCCCCGGCCGGCAGAGCCAGGCTGCGGCCGGTCGGCGTCAGGGCCACCCGCTCCTCACCCTCCAGCAGGCGCGCGTCCGACGCGTCCACCAGCCCCGCCGTCACCAGGGCACGTCCGTCGGACACGTCCACCACCTGTCCCGCGGTCAGCCAGGGCAGCGTCTCCCTGCGCCCCGACGCGTGCCGCACGAGCGCGTGCACGAACGGGAGGAAGACCGGCTGCAGAGGCAGGTCGTTCCACAGCGCGTCCAGCGTCGACGTCCACACCAGGACCGTCCCCTCACCCAGGCGTCGCTCGGCCAGGGCGGGGGCCCCGTCGTCGTAGCGAGCCAGCACCTGATCGCCGTCGGCCACCCGCAGGCGGGCCGAGTGCGGCACCAGGTACTCGCGGACGTCGACCTCCTCGGCGATGTAGAGGATCACGGCCAGCTCGGCGGCGGTGTAGAACCAGCCGCCGAGGCGTGCCAGGCGGCTGCTGGCGAGGCCGACCCGGGCCAGGGTCCCGGCCTGGCGGGCCTTGCGCAGGATCTCGCGGGCGAGCTCGTCGGCGACCTCGTGCGGCGGCCTTCCCGAGCTTTTGGCGCGCCGCAGTAGGTCGAGGGTGCGCTTGTGGATGCGACCGATGCGGGCCATGACGTCGGCCGCCTCGATGTGGCGCTCGCGCTCGGCCGCCAC
>JAHWKH010000172.1 GCA_019347995.1 Gemmatimonadota bacterium
GGCCTCGGCCATCCCGATCCGCTCCAGCGTCGTCGGATGCGAGCCGAGCAGGTGATGCGCCCAGCCCGGGGGATCGGGATCGCCGAGGTTTCGCTCGGCGAGCCGGGTCTGCAGCTCGATGAGGCCCTTGGGGTCGTCCGTGAGCCGCAAAGCGTAGGCGTCGGCGGCTCGCTCGACGTCGCGGGAGAGCTGATTGCCCGCGACGCCGAAGACGGCCCCCGCAAGCGCGATTGCCAGCGCGTAGGCGGGGAGGGCGGCAGGTGAGCGCGGGTCGGCTTGCCAGCGGCGCGCCAGCGCGGTGCCCGCCTCGCGCACGAAGAGCATCCTTTGCCGCTCGAACCACACCGCTTCGTCGCCGAGGTCGTTTACCGTCGCCGGCGTGCTCGTCTGATGCTGCTCCTTGAACTGCTCGAGTACGTCGTCGGCGAGGCCCTCGACGATGGCCGTCTTGCCCACGCCCGGCTCTCCGATGAGCACCGGGTTGTTCTTGGTCCGGCGGGCCAGGACCTTGATGACCCGGCGGATCTCCTCGTCCCGCCCGATGACCGGGTCCAGCTTGCCCCGCCGGGCCAGGGCGGTGAGGTCCTTGGAGTACTTCTCCAGGGCCTGGTACTTCTCCTCGGGGTTCTGATCGAGGACGCGGTGCGAGCCGCGGACGGCCTCCAGGGCCTCCCGCACCCGCTCCCGCGTCGCGCCGGCGTCGCGGAGCACGCGCCCCGCGTCGTCCTTCTCCTCGGTGAGGCCGAGGAGGAGGTGCTCGGTGGAGACGTACTCGTCCTTGAGGGCCCGCGCCTCCTCCTCGGCCACGTCCAGGGCGCGGTTGAGGTCGCGCGACACCCGCCCGTCCGAGCCCGCCCCCTCCATGCGGGCGTAGCGCGAGAGGGCCTCCTCGGTGCGCTGGCGCACCAGCGGCACCTGCACCCCGAGCTTCTGGAGGACGGGCACGACGATCCCCTCCTCCTGGGCGAGCAGCGCATGGAGGAGGTGGACACCCGCGACCTCGGGATTCCCCCGGCGCCGGGATTCGGCCGAAGCGGCCTGGATGGCCTCCGCGGCCTTAACCGTGAGACGGTCGAAGCTGAGCATGGCGGTCGAGCCGTTGCGTAGAGCGAAAGATCGGGCCGACCCGCGACTGCCGATCTGACAGCCGGGAGGCCCCGCGACCACCGTAAAAACACAAGAAGCGGGCCAAGGAGAGGGCGGCGGATGGCGACGACCACCAACCGCACCGCAGAGGCGCGGAGAGCCTCGCAGAACCGCAGAGGGAAGGCTTCACGTCGGGCGAGGGGCTGGATGAGGCGCCGGATCGCGGCGGCCGCCGCGAACGAACCAAAAAAAAGCGGTTCTCCGCGCCTCAGCGCCCTCCGCGCCTCCGTGGTGCAGGCGTAGTTACGTCCGCCCGCCCACACCCTCATGGAAACGTCGGATGCGGCCCCTCCCGGGGGAGGGACAGGTGCACCGTCGTCCCCTTCCCCACCTCGCTGTCCACCTGGAGGCGACCCGACAACAGCTCGGTCAGCCGCCGCGCCAGGCTGAGGCCCATCCCCGTCCCGCCGTGGCGGCGCGTGTCCGCGCGCTGGCCCTGCCAGAACGGCTCGAAGATGGCGCCCATGTCCTCGCGGGGGATCCCGGGGCCCGAATCACGGATGACGAAGTGGATCCAGTCCTCGTCGTGATCGATACCGATGTGGACGGCGCCCGCGTCCGTGAACTTGTGGGCGTTGGACATCACGTGCAGAAGGATGCGCACCGCCTTCTCCCGATCGGTGCGGAAGGCCGGAAGCCCCGGCGGGACCTCCACCTCGAGCTCGAGCCCCTTCTCCCTGAGGGACGAGCGGTAGACCCCCACGGCGTCCTCCACGAGCTCGGCGGGCTCCACCACCTCCACGCGCACGTCGGGCTCCTCACCCTCGTAGCGGGCGTAGCCCAGGATGCCGTCGATGAGCTCGAGCAGGGACCAGGCGTTCTCCTTGATGCGCTGCAGGTGGGTCTGCTGCCCCTCGTTGACCGGTCCCGGGATGCCGGCCTCCAGGAGGTCGGCGTAGCCCACCACCGCGGTCAGAGGCGTGCGCAGCTCGTGGGACATGACGGAGAGGAAGTCGGCCTTGGCGCGGCCCGCGTCGCGGGCCTCCCGCCTGAGGCGGGCGTTCTCCAGCGCCAGCGAAACGGCGTGGCCGAGCTCGGCCAGGAGCTCCAGCTCGTCGGATCCGTACGTGCGCCCGTCGCCGAGCGCCAGGTGAAGGGCTCCCACCGGCTCGCCATCGCGCCACAGGGGCAAGGCCACCGCGGTCATGCGCCGGTCCGATCGGGACGCGGGCATGCCCGGCTCCAGGCTCACGACCTCGGGCAGCTCCTCCCCCTCGCTCTGGACTGACATCGCCGCGGCCTCGCACGCCACGGCCGCGGGGTGGGTCGAGCCGCGCGGGAGGGGTCCCCCCACCACGGCGTCGGAGCGGACGCTCCCGTCCTCCACGCGCGCCCAGGCCCGCCGGTAGAGCCGCGTGTCGCTCCCCACGACGAACAGCGCCGCCTCGTCGGCCAGGTCGATGACGGCGCCCTCCACGACGGCGCGCAGGACTTCCGCATAGTCGTCGGCCTGCGACACCGCCTCCGAAACCCGCCGGAGGTAACGCAGGATGATGCCGGGACGGAGAGAGCGGGTCACGGCCGCCACGGGAGCGTCAGCCGCCGTCCGTGACCCGCTTCGCCAGGGTCCCCCCCGGAAACGTGCCGCCCACCTCCATCTGATTGATGAGAGCCACGACCTCCGGCTCCACGGCGGATGGGTAACGCTGAAGGAAAGTGGAAAACGCCATCGGCTGCGAGAGGGTGACCACGTCCAGACGCTTCGGCTGCACGGCCAGAGCCTGGGGATCCGTCAGCGGCGCGAACGACCCGATGGAGCCGGAGACCAGCCGCTCGTTGGCGTTCCAGCGCTGCTCGGGCCCGTAGCCCAGGATCTGATAGGTGAGGTCGCCGTGGCTGATGAACGCCACCAGCCCCACCAGGGTCCCCTGCTGGGTCGCCGCCGCGAAGCGGGCCATCACCGCGGGCAGACCGTTGATGGTCTCCTGGCCACTCTGGAGGATGCGGATGTTCTGGTCCGAGGCCATTCGCTGCAGGGCCTGGCTCGGCGAGCCCTCGGCGAGCGTCAGCTGGATCGCCGCATCCTGGTTCGGACTCACCCCCTGCACCGCCTGCTTCTGGTTCACCGTCTGCCAGCCGGAGGGGAACGTCATCTGGAAGCGCAGCTCGGGGTGCTTGAAGACGTTCTCCTCGAAGAAGCCCTCCCGCGGATTCGCCCCGAACACGACGTTGTCGATGCGGCGCAGGTATTCCTCCCGGCGCACCACGCGAGCCTCGGCCGCGCCCAGCACCTCCGCGATCTGGTCGATGATGTTGCCCACCCGGTTCGCCGGATCGGGATGCGTGGACAGCCACTCCGGAAGCCGTCCCTGGGCGCCGCCCATGCGGCTCGCGCGCTCCAGCATCTGCATGACGTCGGCGAGCTCGGCGGGCGCGTAGCCCTCCTGCACCATGTAGCGCACCCCGAGCTCGTCGGCCTGGTTCTCGTCATCGCGGCCGAACTTGAGGAAGAGGAGCTGCGCCCCGGCGCCGGCCAGCTCCGCGAACGGAGCGGCCTGGGGAACGAGGATCGACCCCAGGCCCAGGCCCAGCTGCGTGAGCTGGGCCCGGCTGATCTGGCTCACCGAATGCTTGGCGGTGATGTGGGCGATCTCGTGCCCGAGGATGCCCGCCACCTCCGCCTCGGAGTTGAGGTGCGTCAAGATACCGCGGGTGAGATAGACGAAGCCGCCCGGGAGGGCGAAGGCGTTCACCGAGGCGTCGTCGAGGACGCGGAACGTCCATGGCAGGTTCGGCCGCTCGGCGCCCGCCGCGAGGCGCTGTCCGATGCGGTCGACGTACTCCTGCAGCGCCGCATCCTCGTAGAGTCCGATGGAGGCCACGATCTGCTGATCGGCGTCGCGGCCCATCTGGATCTCCTGCCCCTCTCCGACCAGCGAGAGCTCGCGCTCTCCCGTCGCCGGATTCACCGCGCACTGGCTCACTGTCACAGCCGCGAGAAGCACCGCGGCCGTGGCCCCGGCGGGTCGCCAAACGGATCGCATCTATCTCCACTCCCGGACGGGGGTTGCGTCGTCGCTCGAAAGGCGGAGGCGGCCCCCCCGCACGCACGAGTCCAAAGCAACGCACGTTGCAACTTCTCTGCCAGGTCTCGGCGCCGACGGACCGGGGCGCGCGCACCCGCCTCGGAGCGCCTCGACGCGGACGCACGGGAGCCCCGGAGGAGGCGAGCTCCAGGACGGAGGAGGGAGCGTCCTTGACGGCTGTCGGAGAACGGACCCTGCTACAGAGATGGAGCCAGCAGCAGCGCGTTCACGTATGGCTGGAATCCGGCGTACCACATGATGCGGAACACCGGATCGTCCGCGAACAGCACGACGCTGCCCCCGTCCAGGGACTTGCGCACCAGCCAGGAGCTGCGGTCGAGGCGCTCCAGGGTCGCCGGCGAGATCACCCCGCTCACCTCCTGGACCCCGGCGGGAAAGTGGGCCACGGTCTCCAGGTCGTCGGCCGGCTCGAAGGACGTGCCCGTGGAGAGGACGAACGCCCGGGTGGGATCGGCCGCGAGCCCGGCGCCGAAGGCGAGGGGATGGCCGGGGTCGAGACGGACGGGCAGCACCGCGCCCGGTGTGCGGCTCTCCCACGTCTCCAGGTCCTTCTCGGAGCCGGTGCGCAGGGCACGGGCGAGCCGCTCGTCCCGCTCCAGCTCGGCCTCCTCGGAGGTCCGCATCGCCACGTCCACCGCCTCCGCGAACACCTCGGCGGCGCTCGCCACGGCCACGACGTGGCCGCCGCTCCTCACCCATTCCAGCAGCCGCTCGAGGCCCTCCTCGCCCAGCGCCCTGGAGAGGCCCGAAGCCGAGGGCACCACGATGACGTCGTACTGGGGCAGCGAGATGCTCCGCACGTCCTGAGCGTCGACCGCGTCGAAGGGCAGGCCCAGCCGGTGGTCGAGGAAGTACCAGTGGGCGCCGAACGAGGTGGGCGACGTCCCTTCCCCACCCAGCAGGGCCACCCGGGGCAGGGTCACCCTCCCCGACTCCTCGGTTCCGAGGTCACGGCCGCTCTGGCTGATGAGCGTGCTCACGGGCACGGCGTGGGCCCCGAGCCCGGCCTCCTCGACCAACGCGTCGAGGTCGGCGTTGAGGCCCCGGGCCAGGAAGATCGCGCCCGCCGGCCAGGCGCAGCCCGAGGGAGCCCTCCAGCGTGCCGTCGTCGAGCGCCCACACCGGCACGCCGGTCTCGACCACCGCGATCAACAGCGCGTCGTGGATCCGGTCGCGCACGGGGAACCCGCCCCCGCAGCAGCCGCTGCATGGCCGCCTCCTCCCGGGCGGAGTGGGCCAGCGCGCCCAGCAGGGCGGAGAGGTTGCCGGCCTGGCGCTCGTAGGCCCGCACCAGGGTGGACACCACCAGATCCGCGGTGGCGTCGTCCTGCGGCCCCGTCGTCGGCACCACGGTGAACACAGCCGTGTCCCCGGCCTCGTTGAGCACCGGTGGGCTCACCGAGGCCACGCCGTCGGTCGAGGCGATTTCCTGAGCGACGGACTCGACCGTGGCGGCGGCGCCGGAGCCGGAGATATCGGCGGCGAGCAGCAACGGCCCGTTGGCCCCGCTGCCGAACGCCTCTGTCGTCATGTCGTACGCCTCTCGCACAGACTTGTCCTCGGCGGCGTTACCGGCATCCGGGAACCCGAACCGTGCGCCGAGGAACGGCGCCGCCAGCGCGAGCAGCACCGCAACCCCAGCGACGGCGGCGAT
>JAHWKH010000173.1 GCA_019347995.1 Gemmatimonadota bacterium
GATGAGGAGTGAGGCATAGTGCGTTCGACAGGCCGCGAAGAGAGGACGTATCCCCCAGCGGGTACAGACCTCGGCGGCTTTATCGCACCGTTGCGCAGCACGGTCATAGTCCCTCACCCGCTCACAACCGCTGATGAGGTAACAGCAGGTATTCCAAAGGGCATTGAAGTCACTGACTTCTCCCGCCACGGCGGCTGCCGTGGCCTGGTCCAGCCGCCGCATCCCCGCTTCGATCTCGCCCTGCACCACCCGCGACAGCCCCCCAAGGGCAATACCCACCACCTCCAGGTCGATCGACTCGAGCTGGCGGGCGATGGCGATCACCTCCTCCGCTGCGCGGAGCGCCTCGGCCGGGTCTCGCTCGATGAAGAGAGCGAAGTGGCCGCTGTACAGTGCGAACCAGCCATGCTCCAGGCTTGGATCCAAACCCTCGAGCAGACCCTGCGCAAGCTGCAGCCATCCGCGGGCGATGGCATGCTCGCCGCGCAACTCGCTATACGCCACACCCAGAAGGGTCGCCAACCGAGCTGCGCCGGGAAGATTGCCCCGCTCGCGGTAGAGCTGATACGCTCTCTCCCAGGCCGGAAAGAGCGTAGACTGGTCGAACAGCCACTGGGCGGCGGCACCAAGCCCCTCGAGCGCCTCTGGAGTCTCCTCCTGCGCGGCCGCGGCGGCGAACGCGGCGCGAGCCTCCTCCCAGGCGGCCCGGGCGAGTGCCTCTCGTCCGGCGCCGAGAGCGTCGACGGTCACGTCCGGGGGGATGGGTGGCATAGGCTCCTCTACAAGTGGAACAGTGAGCCAGATGCGAGCCAGCGACTCCAACTCACTGAGCGCCTGGGGAGACACCTCCAGCACCAATCTACATGGGCTCCGACGCTCCACGCACGATCACCGACGAGGACGTCGAGCAGGTGCTGACGATCCCAGACCCTTCGTCTGGACCAAGAGCGCCGACGACATCCTCGTCGCGCGTCCTGGAGCACCCTCCCCCGCCCGCTACTCCACGCGCACGAGGTGGTAGCTCTTCTTGCCCTTCCTCAGCACCAGGAAGCGCCCCTCGATGGCCCGCTCCAGCGTCACCCGGGCCTCGCTGTCGCCGGCGCGCTCGTTGTTGACGTAGATCCCGCCGCCGTCCACGGCACGGCGCGCCTCCCCCTTGGACGCGGCCACCCCCGCCTCCACCAGGAGGTCCACCAGCGCCACGCCCTCCCCCGACAGCTCCGATCGGGAGACCACGCTGGAGGGGACGTCCGCGAAGATGTCGGCGATGTCGTCGGCCGACAGCCCCTCGAGGCCTCCGCCGAACAGGGCGTCGGTGGCGCGGACGGCGCTGGCGAGACCCGCCTCCCCGTGCACGCGGCGCGTCACGTCCTCGGCCAGGGCCCTCTGCGCCGAGCGACGATGGGGCTCGGCGGCCGTGGCCTCGGCCAGCGGCTCGATCTGCGCGCGGGACAGGAGCGTGAAGGAGCGCAGCCCCTGGATCACGTCGTCGTCCGCGGTGTTGATCCAGAACTGATAGAAGCGGTAGGGGGACGTGCGGGTGGGGTCGAGCCACACGGCGCCCGCCGCCGTCTTCCCGAACTTGGTGCCCTGGGCCGTGGTGAGCAGCGGTGAGACCAGCCCGAAGGCGGGCTCGCCGGTGACGCGCCGGATCAGGTCGATGCCGGCCGTGATGTTGCCCCACTGGTCGCTCCCGCCCGCCTGGAGCGTGCAGCCCTCCCTGCGGAACAGCTCCAGGAAATCGTACGCCTGCAGGAGGAGGTAGCTGAACTCGGTGTAGCTGAGCCCGCCCTCCTCGTCCTCCAGCCGCCGCCGCACCGACTCCTTGCGCAGCATGTCGTTCACCCGGAAGTGCTTGCCCGTGTCGCGCAGGAAGTCCACCGCCCGGATCTCGCCCAGCCAGTCGAGGTTGTTGCGCATGCGCGCGGCGTTGTCGCGGGCGTCGAAGTCCAGGAAGTGCTCGAGCTGGCGCCGGATCGCCTCGGCGTTCTCGAACGCCTGCGCCGAATCCAGCAGCTGGCGCTCCTCGCTCCGCCCCGAGGGGTCGCCGATGAGGCCCGTGCCGCCCCCCACCAGCGCGATGGGCCGGTGGCCGTGCCGCTGGAGGTGGACCAGGAGCATGATCTGGAGCAGGTGGCCGACGTGCAGGCTGGCGGCCGTGGGATCGAAGCCGATGTAGGCGGTGCGCGACCCCCCGGCCAGGTGCTCCGCGGCGCCGTCGGTGGCGTCCTGGAGCATGCCGCGCCAGCGCAGCTCTTCGATGACGTCGCTCATGGGGTTCCGGGTGGGGGATGGGGGGCTGCGCCACGCCAGGTGGCTGCAGCGGACCTGTACGGTAGGCGGGCCCTCGCCGGGGTCAAGCCCGGCCGGGCGTGCCGCCACCCTCCAGCATCGCCCTCACGGCGCCGCGTTCGATCTTGCCGTTCCTGTTGCGTGGCACCGCGTCGACGAACGTCCACTGCCGAGGGATCTTGGCGGTGGTGATCCGGGCCCGGGCCAGGCTCTCCAGCTCCCCCGGGTCGGGATAGGCGCCCGGACGGCGCACGATGGCGGCCGCCACCACCTCGCCCCAGTCCTCGTCCTCCACCCCCACCACCGCCACGTCCTCCACCCCCTCGTGCAGGCGCAGGACATCCTCCACCTCGACGGGATCCACGTTCACCCCGCCGGTGACGATGCGCTCGGCCCGCCGTCCCGTGACCCACAGGTGGCCCTCGGAGTCCTTCTCGCCCAGGTCGCCCGTGTGCAGCCAGCCGTCCCCGGCGAGGAGTGGCTCGTCCGACCCGACATACCCCATGGCCAGCGTCGCCCCGGCCAGGAGGATCTCGCCGTCCTCGGCCACGCCCACCCGGACGCCTTCGATGGCCTCGCCCACGGTCCCGGGCTTGCGCCGCACCAGGTCGGGGGGCGCGGTGGCGGCCTGGGAGGAGACCTCCGTCATCCCGTAGGTCAGGGCCACCGGCACCCCCGCGGCCAGGGCGCGGTCAAGGAGGGGGCGCGGGGTGTGGGCGCCGCCCAGCAGCACGCAGCGGAGGGTCTGTGGGATTGCCCTGTTCTCACGGACGTCCAGGACCTGGCGCAGCATGGCCGGCACCAGGGACACGTGCGTCACCCCGCCGTCGTCCACCAGACGCGAGAGGACGCCGGCGTCGAAGCGCCCGCTGCTCACCACGCACGAGCCGAGAGCCGCCGCGCGCGTCACCAGGGCCAGGCCCCCCACGTGGGCGAGGCCGAGGGCGGCGTACCAGCGATCGCCGGCGCCGAGCCCGAGACGCCGCTCCGCGGATCGCGCCGACGCCGCCAGCGCCTCCGCGCCCACGGCGACCCCCCGGGGGCGGCCGGACGTGCCGGAGGTCCACAGAAGTGCATAGGCACCCTCCGGAGGCGGGACGCCGCGGGAGACGGATCCCGCCACCGGGGCACCTCCTTCCGTCAGCGCGTCCAGCCGGACGACCCGCCCTGCGCGGTCCGGGCCCGCCGCCGCGAGGGCCAGGGCCTCCGACGCGCCGTCGCAGACGAGCAGGGCCGGATCCAGGACCTCCAGCGCATCCCCAAGCTCGGCGGCGGTGAAGCGGGGATTGAGGACCGCGAGGGTCGCTCCCGTGCGCGGCACCGTGAGGACGCCGAGCACCCCGTCCGCGGAGGAGGGAAGGAGCGTCGCCACGGTGACGCCGGGCCCGGCCCCCCGGGCGCGCAGAGCCGCGGCGAGACGGTCGCCGTCCCGGTCCAGCTCACCCCAGGTCCAGCGGCGATCGCCCTCCACCAACGCCGGGGCAGCGGGGTCGCGTCGGGCGGCGTCGCGCAGCAGATCCATGATGGCCCGGCTCAGCGCAAGCCCCACGCCAGGCCGGCTCCGAGCACCCCCGCGTACAGCGCCAGCAGGCGCGCCGTCTCCCCCAGCGCCGGCAGCAGCTCCCGGGGCTGGGAGAAGGTGAGCACCCGGCGCAGGGGCGTGGCGGCGGCGGCGGCCACCAGGCTCGCCACGCCGGCGGCGATGGGCCAGCGGAAGATCACCACCCCCCACAGCGGAACGCCTGCCGCCACGAACAGGAGGAGGCCGTACTCGACCCGGGTCCCCTCCGTCCCCAGTCGGACCGCCAGCGTCCGCTTCCCCGAACGGGCGTCGGTCTCCAGGTCGCGCAGGTTGTTCACCACCAGGATGGCCGTGCTCAGCGCTCCCACGCCCGCCCCCGCCAGGAGGGCCTCGGCCGTGACCTCGCCCGCCTGCACGTAGTAGGTGCCGCCCACCGCCACGAAGCCGAAGAAGACCATCACGAACGCGTCGCCGAGCCCGTGGTACGCGAGCGGGAACGGTCCCGCCGTGTAGGCAAGCGCGCACGCGAGGGAGAGCAGCCCCACCACCAGGATCGGCCAGCCGCCCACCACCACCAGGTACGCCCCCACCAGCGCGGCCAGACCCAGCGCCGCCCACGCCCCGCGTAGAACGGCCCGCGGCGGCAGCAGCCCCGCCTGCGTCACGCGTACGGGCCCCACGCGCTCCACGGTGTCGGTCCCGCGCTGGAAGTCGTAGTAGTCGTTGGCCAGGTTGGTCGCCACCTGGATCAGCACGGCCCCCGCCAGGGCCGCCAGAGCCGGAAGCGGCCGGAAGACCTCGCGCAGGTCGGCGAGCCCTGCCCCCACCACCACCGGCGCCACCGCCGCTACGAGGGTCTTCGGCCGCGCCGCCAGCACCCAGACGCGCAGCCCGCTCAGAAGGGCCCCGCGTAGTCGGGCCGCCACGGCGCCGCCGTCCGCTCGAGCCAGCCGTAGCGCACCCGCGTGATCTGCCGCACGTGGATCAGGTCGTGGGCAAGCCACGACGTGAGCAGGTCGCCGGCCGAGAGCCGCCCCAGGCGAGGATGCGAACAGGAGCGCGACAGATCCGGCGCCTCGAGCCCGCGCAGCCATTCCACCGAACGCCCCCGCTCCTCGAGGAACCCCTCCAGCGACGCCGCCAGCGAGCGCTCGTTGTAGCGTCGCTCCACCGCCCAGCGCGGCGGGTCGATGGAAGGCCACGCCTCCTCCGGCCGGTGGAGCGTCAGATCGAGCCGCCGCCGGAAGTCCTCCACCTCCTCGTCCCGCAGGTGGCACACCACCTCCAATACGGACCACTGGTCCTCCGCCGGCTTCCAGCGAGCCTCCTCGGAAGAGACGCCGTCGACCAGGGCCCGGAAGATCTCGCCGTTGGACGCGAGCCGGGAAGCGGCGTCCGCGACCGTGATCATATCAACCCTCTCCACCCGTCCTGGGACGCGTCAAATCGAGTGCAGGAGTAGGAGGGTGAGCACGGGGAGTGAGGCGTAGCGAAAGCTACGTCGGACCAACGCCCTTCGGGCGTCGGTGCCCGACCCGCGCGGAGCCCGACGCCCTCCTGCGCGACCCCCGCGCTTCGCGCGGCGGTGCCCTTCACGCGCCCGCCCCTACCACGGCAGCCACGGATACTTCCTGAAATCAGGCTTCCTCTTCTCCAGGTACGCGTTCTTCGCCTCCTGGGCCTGCTCCGTCATGTAGAAGAGCAGCGTCGCGTTGCCGGCCAGCTCCTGAAGGCCCGCCTGGCCGTCCACGGCCGCGTTGAACGAGCTCTTGAGCAGGCGGATGGCCAGCGGGCTCTTGTCCAGGATCTCCTGGGCCCACTGCCAGCCTTCGGCCTCCAACTCCTCGATGGGCACCACCTTGTTCACCATGCCCATCTCGTAGGCCTCGGCGGCCGAGTACTGCCGGCACAGGTACCAGATCTCCCGGGCGCGCTTCTGGCCCTCGTGGGAGGCCAGGAAGCTGGAGCCGTTGCGTCCGTCGAAGGTGCCCACCT
>JAHWKH010000174.1 GCA_019347995.1 Gemmatimonadota bacterium
GAAGCTCAGGGTCTCGGGCCGGATTTGCGCCGAGACGTCGGGAAACTCGATCCGGGTGCGGCCCGAAGGGATGTTGATCTGGCGCACGTCCTGCACCAGCGCCTGGCCGTTGTTGTAGATCGTCACCGCGACGTCGCCCTGCGCGTTGGGCTCGCCGTCGGCGGCCTGCTGCGCCGCTGCGCCGCTGGCCAGCGCCGCCAGCGCCGCCGCCGCGAACCGTGCCGGAATTCTCATCGCTCTCTCCCCTCGATCGCCCGCACAATGAGCCGCGTGGCGATTTACAGCGGCTGACCGTTACGAACTAGCTCCCCCGACGCAATCACTGGACCCGTTCCGCGGCCAGCACGTCGCCCACCTTGTCGCCGATCTGCTGGACGCTGAACGGCTTGGCGATGAAATGCATGTCGGCGATGTCGATCTGGTTACGCAACTGCTCTTCGGCATAGCCCGACATGAACAGCACCGGCAGGTTCGGCCGCACCACCGACGGCGTGAAATGGACGGAGTCCTCGCCCACGGAGTGGGCCACGCAGCCCTGGCTACCATAGTGCTTCGCCGTGCGCACCACGCCCGACGGCAGGGTGAGGCGCACCGTGCGGGTGGCCCGGTCCACCACCGTGTCCACCACGTGGGCGCGCTCCTCGTAGGGGCCGGTGAAGTAGCCCACGTTCTCGGCGCCGTCGGCCGGGTCCAGCCCCGTGATGAAGACGGCGGAGCAGAGCGTCTTGGCGAAGCCGGCGGTGTGGTGCTCCAGCGCGTCGCCGGGGGGCGGCGTCCACTCGCCGGGCAGCTCGAGGGAGTCGGCCCGGGCCAGGAGCCGGGCTCGGGCGGCGTCCCCGTCGTTGCTCGCCGCGGGGGCGTCGCGCAGCGGACCGCAGGCGACGAGCAGCAGGGGCAGCAGGACGAAGAGCGGGCGGGGAAGAGACATCACGGCCTCCAGGTCGCAGGGGTGGTCCGGTCAGCTTGGGACGGCCGCGCCGGCGCCACAACCCCGCCGGACGGCGCCCTCGATCGGGCGGCGCCTTGCTGGGCCCGACATGGAGGGGGCACGTTGTCGCCCGTGGATCCTTCCCTCTTCGACCGCGCCGCCGTCCACGGCCACCGCATCGCGGTGGTCGCGCCCGAGGGAGTCTTCACGTACCGGGACCTCCTGGACGCGTCCGCGGCGGCCGCCGCCCGGCTGCTGGCGGGGCGCGACGCCCTAGAGGACGCGCGCATCTGCTTCCTCGTGCCACCCGGACGGGACTGGGTGGCCACGCTGTGGGGGATCTGGCGGGCCGGGGGGCTGGCGGTGCCGCTGGCGGTGTCCCACCCGCCCGCCGAGCTGGAGCGCGTGTTGGACGACGCCGATCCGGAGGCCGTCGTGGTCCACCCTTCCCTCTCGGACCGGGTGGCGGAGGCGGCCGTGCGGCGGCGGCTGCCCGTGCTCGCCACCCCTGCCCTCCTGCGCGCCGGTCCCGGCGGTGCGCTGTCCGGGCTCCATGCCGCGGCGCCGGCGCTCATGCTGTACACGTCCGGCACCACGGGGCCGCCAAAGGGCGTCGTGCTGAGCCACGGCAATGTGGAGGCCCAGGTGCGCACGCTCGTGGAGGCCTGGGGCTGGTCGCGGGACGACCACATCCTGCTCCACCTGCCGCTCCATCACGTCCACGGCATCGTCAACGTCCTCACCTGCGCCCTGTGGTCGGGCGCGGCCTGCCAGATCCTGCCGATCTTCGACGCCGTCCACGTGTGGGAGCGCCTCGCCCACGGCGACCTGACGCTCTACATGGCCGTGCCTACGGTATACCACCGCCTCGTCCAAGCCTGGGACGCGGCGGACGAGGAGACGCGCTCCCGTTGGAGCGCGGGCGCCCGTGGCCTCCGGCTGATGGTGTCGGGCTCCGCGGCGCTGCCCGTCCCCACGCTGGAGCGCTGGGAGGCCATCACGGGGCATCGGCTGCTGGAGCGGTACGGCATGACCGAGATCGGCATGGCCCTCTCCAATCCCCTGGAGGGCGAGCGGCGCCCCGGCCACGTGGGCGCGCCGCTCCCGGGGGTGGAGGCCCGCCTGGTGGACGAGGAGGGCGAGCCGGTCGCCGAGGGGACGCCGGGCTCCATCCAGGTCCGGGGCCCCACCGTGTTCCAGGCGTACTGGCGCCGGCCCGAGGCCACCGCCGAGGCCTTCGCCGAGGGCGGCTGGTTCCGCACCGGCGACCGCGCGGTCGTGGAGGAGGGCGCCTGGCGGATCCTGGGGCGGGAGAGCGTGGACATCCTCAAGACCGGCGGTGAGAAGGTGTCCGCGCTGGAGATCGAGGACGTCCTGAGGAGCCATCCCGGCGTCGCCGACTGTGCCGTCGTGGGCGTCCCCGATCCGGAGTGGGGCGAGCGGGTCTGCGCCGCCGCGGTCCCGGCGGCCGGCGGCCTCGATCCCGTCGCGCTGCTCGCCTTCGCACGGGAGCGGCTGGCGCCGTACAAGGTGCCCAAGGACGTGCTGGTGGTGGACGCCCTGCCCCGCAACGCCATGGGCAAGGTGACCAAGCCGCGCGTGAAGGAGCTCTTCACCACGGAGGCCCGCGCGTGATCGAAGCCGTCCTGACGAACCTGCGCACCTACTGGATGGTGCACCTCCTCCTCGCCGGCTACACCCTGCTGCTGGCGTATCACGCGTGGGAGGGCATCCGCGGCACGAAGGGCGTGACGGACTACTACGTGGGCGGGCGCACCATGGGGGGCGTCACCCTGGGGCTCTCCTTCTTCGCCACGTACTCCAGCACCAACTCCTTCGTGGGCTTCAGCGGCCAGGCGTACGACTGGGGCCTCCCCTGGCTTCTGTTCGTGCCCACGGCCGTGGTGTTCTGCCTGTTCGCCTGGACGGTGGTGGCGCCGCGGCTGCGCGACTTCACGGCCGAGCTCGGCTCGCTCACCATCCCGGACTTCATCGGCTTCCGCTTCGCCTCCACGCCGGCGCGCGTCCTGGCCGCGGTCATCGTCATCGTCGCCAGCTTCCTCTACATGACCGCCATCTTCAAGGGGATCGGCAACCTCCTGGAGGTCTTCCTCGACATCCCCTACCGCACGGCCATCTGGATCGTCTTCGTCGTCGTCTTCCTGTACACGGCCATCGGCGGGTTCATCTCGGTGGTGAAGACCGATTCGGTGCAGGGGGTGGTCATGATCTTCGCCGCCATCCTCCTCTTCTCGGGCACCGTCGGCGCCGCGGGAGGCCTGGGCTCGTTCTGGGAGGTGAGGAGCCAGCCCGGCGGCGCGGAGCTGTTCGAATGGGGCGGCGGCGTGGCCGTCCCCGTCCTGCTGGGGGTGATGTTCGCCGGCCTCATCAAGTTCGTGGTCGATCCGCGGCAGCTCTCGCGCTTCTACGCCCTGGAGGGACGGGCGGCGGCGCGCACCGGGCTGTGGGTCTCCACCCTCACGTTCGGCGGGGTCTACGCGCTCCTCATCCCCGTGGGCATCTACGCCCGGCGCATCTTCCCGGACGGGATGGAGGACACCGACCTGGTCGTCCCGTCGCTCCTCATCGAGGCGAACGTCTTCAACGAGGGGGTGGCGGCGTTCCTCCTCGTGGCCATGGTCGCGGCGGCCATGTCGTCGCTGGACAGCGTGCTGCTGGTGATGGCCTCGACGGCCGAGCGGGACGTGGTGGGCGTGCTCCGGGGCGTGCGCACCGAGCACCACGAGATCCAGTGGACCCGGGGATGGATCTTCCTCTTCGCCCTGGTGACGGCCATCATCTCGCTCGATCCGCCGGGCGGCATCGTGACCCTCACCGCCTTCAGCGGCAGCCTCTTCGGTGCCTGCTTCTTCCCCGCCATCGTGCTGGGGCTCTACTGGCCCAGGGGCAGCGGCGCGGGCGTCGTGGCGTCGTTCGTGGTCGGGGTGGGGGTGCTGCTGGGTTGGAGCCGCATGCCGGGATCCGACGTGGTGCACGAGGTCTTCCCGGCGCTCTTCCTCTCGACGCTCACCTACGTCGCCGTCTCTGTGGGCACGGACGGCGGAGGGGTCGCGAGGGTGGCGGGGATGTTCGGCGGGGCGGCGAAGCCCGTCGAGGAGCGCCGCGAGCCGGCCGCCCGCGCGGGCTAGATCGCAGGCGCGGGAGTTGCACGTCGGGGGGCGACGAGAAGAGTCCCGCCCCGGACCCGAGCCATGGCGACAGAGCCGACATCGAGCGAGAGAGCCCGCGATCGCGCGCACCGCGCATGGACGCGGGTCCGTGAATCCGGCTGGCTCAAGTGGATCCTGCCGGCGGGCGCGGTCCTCTTCCTCATCCTGGTCGCCGGGTGGTACAGCTGCGGCTTCCGCGGATGCCCGGACGCGGAGAGCCTGCTGGCCTACGAGCCGGGCGGCGCACCCGTCATCCTGGACCGCAACGGCGACCGCTTCGCCACGCTGCTTCCGGTGCAGCGGGAGATCGTCGACATCGACTCCCTTCCGGAGCACGTGGGCCAAGCCTTCATCGCCGTGGAGGACCGCCGCTTCCGCAGCCACGGGGGCGTGGACCTGCGGCGGGTGGTGGGGGCCCTGGTGGCGAACATCCGCGAGGGCGGCCTGGCGGAAGGGGGTAGCACCATCACCATGCAGCTCGCACGCAACGCGTTTCCCGACCGGCTGCCCGCTTCCGAGAGGACGATCCGCCGCAAGGTCGCCGAAGCGCGCGTGGCCGGAGAGATCGAGGACGAGTTCGGCAAGGACCAGATCCTCGGCCTCTACCTGAACCAGATCTACTTCGGCAACGGCGCCACCGGCATCGCCGCCGCCGCCCGCCATTATTTCGACGCGTCACCCTCCGAGCTGCGGCCGGAGCAGGCCGCCCTGCTCGCCGCGATGGTCAAGGCACCGGCCCACTACGACCCGAGGGAGGACCCGGAGGAGGCGCTCGAGCGCCGCAACCTGGTCCTCGATCTCATGCAGGAGGCCGGCTTCCTCTCCGACGAGGAGCACCACGCGGCGCGCGAGACGGAGATCGAGGTCGTGCCGCGTCAGAAGGCCGCCGACGCCGGCGAGACGCTGCCCGCGCCGTGGTTCCTGGAGGCCATCCGCCGCCGCCTCGACGAGGAGCTGGGCCCGGACCAGTACCGCACACAGATCCACGTGCACACCACCCTGGACTCCCGCCTCCAGCAGGCGGCCGAGGCGGCCCTTGACGCGCAGCTGCGGCGGATCGAGGGCGGCGAGCTGGGAAGCTTCAGCGGTGGGACCTACGACCCCGACGAGCCGCCCGGATCGGCCGGGTCGGCCTACCTCCAGGGAGCCGTGGTCGTGCTGGGGGTCGAGGACGGCGACGTGCTGGCGCTGGTGGGCGGGAGGAACTACCGCCACTCCACGTTCGACCACGCCCTCGACGGCCAGCGCCAGGTGGGCAGCGCGTTCAAGCCCTTCGTCTACGGCGCCGCCGTAGCGGAGGGCATACCCCCCAGCCATCGGCTGGACGACACGCCCATCTCCATCGAGCTGCGGGGCAGTCCGACCTATCGGCCCGTCAACTACGACGGGGAGTTCCGGGGCCCCATGACCGCGCGCGACGCGCTCCGGCTCTCGCGCAACGTCCCCACCGTCCGCCTCGCGCAGGAGATCGGCCAGCCGTCGACGAGCCAGTTGACGATTCCGCCATTGGGACCGCGACTCATCGACCGTCACCATGACAACCCCGTTGCCCAGGCGCTCGATCATGCGGCTCTTGAGCTCATCCGGTACGGCCTCGCTGGCGCCGAGATCGAAGCGCAGCTCGGCTCGAGTCTGCGAGCGGTTGGCGTGTTGACCTCCCGGCCCCCCGGAGGTGCTGAAGGTC
>JAHWKH010000175.1 GCA_019347995.1 Gemmatimonadota bacterium
CAGCGCACGGCCTCCGCGATGGCCTCCACGTCGTTCAGCACGCCGGTGGACGTCTCGGACTGGACCACCGTCACCGTGTCGTACGCCCCTTCGGCCAGGAGCGCCCTGACCCTCCCCGGATCGTGCGCCTCCCCCCACGGCACGGCGTAGGTGTCGACGTCGAAGCCGCACGCCGCCGCGATCTCGGCGAAGCGCTCGCTGAAGGCGCCGTTGGTGAGGGAGAGCACGCGCTGGCGGGCCGCGTTGCGCACTCCGGCCTCCATGAGGCCGGTGGCGGAGGAGGTGGAGACGAAGACGGGACGGTCGGTCACGAACAGCGCCCGGAGCCCCTCCTGGAGGCGGCCCATGAGGTCCTGGATGCCCTGCCCGCGATGCCCGATCATGGGCCGCGTCTGGGCCTCCAGGACGTCGGGGTGGACCTCGGTGGGACCGGGAAGGAAGAAGCGGCCGAAGCGCGGCGGCGCGCCGATCGAAGTCGGTGGCGCGGTCATGGATCTCCTGCGCGGCGGGCCGCGCGGACGTTTGTCGGAAGAAGGAACGAGACGGCTTAAGCTAAGGAAACGGAGCCTGCCCGCCACGGGGGTGACGAGCTGGCTACCGCCGGAGCGCCTACCGCCACAGCTCCCGCCAGCGCACGTACTCCACGGGCGCGACGCCGCCCCTCTCCAGGACCTGGAGCCCCTCGGCGCTGCGGTACGCCTCCCGGTAGAAGACGTGGGTGACGGCGGCCTGGATCATGAGCTTGGCGCACATGACGCAGGGGCTGGCCGTGACGAACGCCACCTTGTCGCGCAGGGCGCCGGGGGCCTTGACCAGGGCGTTCATCTCCGAGTGGATGCAGCCGCACTTCCCCGGCTCGGCGGAGTCGCAGCGGTTGGGGAAGCCGCGGGCGTTTCCGTTGTAGCCGATGGCCACCACGTTCTCCAGCGCGGCGTCGGTGATCACCGTGCCCACCTGGAGCCGCGCGCAGGTGCTGCGCTTGGCCAGCTCCTCGGCCATGCGCAGGTAGATCTCGTAGAGAGGCGGGCGCTCCACGATCGGGGTGGGGCGATCTTCCGGGAGATCCAGCAGGTTGAGGGGGTGGGTGTTCTCGGCGACCCCGTCCCTGGGCCTCACTGCCATCGGATCTCCTGGAGGAAGAGCCGGGCCTGGAGCGCCTCCACGGGGGCCCACGCGTCGGTGAGGACGGGGCCGTGGGCGGCCACGGGCGCCCTCGGCCAGTCCACGTTCGGGAGATCGGCCTCCGAGCGCGCCGCCACGACCAGGACGTTGCGCACGGCGCCCGGGTCGTCTCCCAGCACCACCGGATACGCCCGCACCGCGGGGAAGACCGCTTCCAGGGTGGCGAGGAAGCGCTCCAGGAAGGCGACCCCGGGACCGGCCAGCGGAGAGAGGACGTTGATCATCACCAGGCCCCCCGGGGCCAGCCGCGCGTCCATGTCCCGGACCGCCTCCCGGGTCACGATCGTCCACGGCACCGACAGGAGGTGGTCGAACACGTCGACGTAGACCAGGTCCCAGGTGGCGTCGCTCTCGGCCAGGAAGCGGCGGGCGTCGGCGTGGTGCACCTCGAGCCCCGGCCACTCGCCCCGGCCGAACGCGAAATACTCCCGCGCCAGGCGCGTCACCGCCGGGTCGAGCTCCACCACGTCCACCGTGAGGACGGGGAGCCGGCGCTTGAGCGCCACGGGGAGCGTCAGGGCCGCGCCGCCCAGGACCAGGACACGGTCGAGGCTCTCCGCCCTCGGCTCCAGGAGGAGCTCCGACGCGATGGCGTAGCGATGGGCGGGATCGCCGGTGTCCACGTACTCGGCCGAGGAGGAGCCGCCGTTCTGCCACATCTCCCGCACGAGCCTGCCCCCGCCCCAGTCCCTCTCGGTCACCTCCACCGCCGCGTACAGGCTCTGCTCGCTGTGGAGGAGGCCCGGTCCGCCGCCTCGCAGGGCGGGACCGAGCAGGCCCGCGGCCAGCGCGGCCACCAGCAGCACGTCGGCCGGAGGTCCGCCTCCCTCCAGCACCGCCCTGGCCAGGAGCGCCAGCAGGAAGAGGAGCGCCGCGGTGAGCCCGAGGAGCACGGGCAGCGGGAAGAGCGGCAGGAGCACGAAGCCGGTGAGGAACGTGCCCGCGATGGAGCCCGCGGTGGCGGCGGCCCCCACGTCGCCGGCGCTGCGGCCCACCTGCTCCAGGCCCTCGGTGTCGGCGCGCACCAGGTAGGGCACGGCGGTCCCCAGGGCCAGCACCGGCGGCGCGAACAGCATGGCGGCGGCCAGCACGGCCCCCGGGACGAATCCCACCGCGTCCATGGCCGCCGGGGGGACGGCCACGCCGATCACCGGCAGGACCGCGAAGACGCCGGCCGCCGCCAGGATCCAGGCCAGGGGCACGCGGCCGCCGTCGGCCAGGCGCCCGCCCAGGTGGTTTCCCACGGCCAGCGCGGTGAGGATGACGCCGATGACGGCCGTCCAGGGCACCGCGGACAGCCCGAAGGTGGGCGCCATGAGCCGCGCGCCGGCCATCTCGAGCGTCATGACCGCGAAGCCCGATCCGAAGGCCAGCGCATAGAGGCCGGCCCGCCGGACGGCGCGGCGCTCCATGGCGGCGCCGGTGGCGGTGGCGGCGGTGGCGTCCGCCGGACCGGGCACGGGAGGCGCGGCTTCGGGGGCGTCGGGGGGGCAGGTCACCAGGCTAGCCTTGGGATTCCAGCCAGCGACTGTGCACCCAGCCCTGCAGGTCGCCCTCGTCCGCGTCCTCGTCCACCACGTCCACCAGCCACCACGTACCCTGGGTCCGCACCGGCTCCACCACGGTGCCCCGGGCCAGGGGGCTGCCGGGCAGGCGCTCGTGCTGGCTCCCGGGCCCGGTGCGGATGTTGAGGGCGGCGGTGGTGCGGTAGCGGAGCGGGGCGTCGGCGTCGCGGCCCATGATGCGCGCCTTGAAGCTGCCCATGGGGAAGGCGGGACCCGGGTCGACCTTGCGTCCGGGGGCGATGTCCTCGTGGCCGATGATGTCCTCGAGCTGGTAGTGGCGCACCACCGCCCGGGCCACCTCCAGCGCGGCCTCGAGCTGGACCTCGGGATAGGTGTGCCAGCCGCACACGTCGTTCTCGTGGGGGTGGCTGGCCACCATCACCACGTCGTCGTCATAGGGCCGCCCGAACCACGCGCACCACTTGTCGCCCTGGTCGCGCAGCCGTCCGGCGTTGTCCAGCTCGATTCCGATGGAATGGGCGTTGAGCCCGGAGAGGCCGCGCCACTGGCTGCGCCCCGCGTGCCACGCCACCCGGTCGAAGGGGACGAGCTGCGTCACCCCGCCGTCGCGGCCGATGACCACGTGGGCGCTGGCGCGGGCGTCGGGATTGACGAGCCAGTTGATGGACTCCTCGGCGCTGCGCCCCGCGGTGAAGTGCATGACCAGGTAGCGCGGGTCCAGGGCCCCGCCGACGTTGGGGCTGGGGCGGAAGGGCACCGGGGTGCCGTCGTCGTGGACGAGCTTGTCGTCTTCGATGCGCATGGGGACCGTCCTGGGATGAGGGAGGGGGGCGGCCGCGCCGCCAACCTGACGGGACGGACGACCCGCGGACAAGGCTCCCTCAGCGGACCCCGGCGGTCTCCCGCTTGGAGGCCTTCTTGCGCAGGTTCGCGTCCAGGACCCGCTTGCGCAGGCGGATGCCGTCGGGCGTCACCTCGATGAGCTCGTCGGGCGCGATGAACTCCAGCGCCAGCTCCAGCGTGAGCTTGCGGGGCGGCTCGAGCTTGATGTTCTCGTCGCTCGAGGTGGTCCGCATGTTGGTGAGCTTCTTCTCCTTCGTGACGTTCACGTCCATGTCGTCGGAGCGGACGTTCTCCCCCACGATCATGCCCGGGTAGACCGGATCGCCCGGCGAGACGAACATCGTCGAGCGCTCCTGGAGGTTGAAGAGGGAGTAGCCCACGGCCACGCCCTCCCGGTCGGCCACCAGCACGCCGCGCTTCCTTCCCTGGAGGGTGCCGGCCCACGGCCCGTATTCCAGGAAGTTGTGGTGGAGGATGCCCTCGCCCCGGGTGTCGGTCATGAACTCGGAGCGGTAGCCGAACAGCCCCCTGGCGGGGATGCGGAAGCGCAGCCGCGTCATGCCCGAGTCCATCGGCTTCATGTCGGTCATCTCGCCCTTGCGGGGCCCCAGCTTCTCGATGACGGTGCCCACCATGTCGGAGGGCACCTCGATGACGGCCTCCTCGAACGGCTCCATGACCTCGCCGCCCGGTCCCTTGCGGGTGATGACCCGGGGCCGCGACACCTGGAACTCGAAGCCCTCCCGCCGCATGGTCTCCATGAGGATCGTCAGGTGCAGCTCGCCCCGTCCGCTCACCGAGAACGTGTCGGGCTGATCGGTGTCCTCCACCCGCAGCGCCACGTTCTTCTCCAGCTCCCTGAAGAGGCGCTCGCGCACCTGGCGCGTGGTGACGTACTTCCCGGCCTGTCCGGCGAAGGGCGAGTTGTTCACGGTGAAGTCCACCGACAGCGTCGGCTCCTCCACCGCGATGCCCAGCAGGCGCTCCCGGTGCTCCGGGTCGGTGAGCGTCTTGCCGATCTCGACGCCCTCGAGCCCCGCCAGCGCCACGATGTCGCCGGCGGAGGCCGACTCCACCTCGACGCGGTCCAGGCCCCGGAACGTGTAGAGCTTCATGACCCGCGCCTCCTCGGCCTTCTCCTCGGGCACCATGCCCGGATCGCCGTAGGGCAGGAGCGCGACCTGCTCGCCCACCCGCACGCCGCCCCGCTCGATGCGGCCGATGGCGATGCGGCCCACGTACGCCGAGTAGTCCAGCGTCGAGACCAGCATCTGGAAGGGCCCGTCCGGGTCGGCGGTGGGCTCGGGGAAGTACTCCACGATGGTGTCGAAGAGGGCGCCGAGATTCTCGCGCTCGCCGCCCAGCTCCCGCATGGCCCAGCCGTCGCGGCCCGACGCGTAGAGGAAGGGGGCGTCGAGCTGCGCGTCGTTGGCCTCCAGCTCCATGAAGAGCTCCAGCACCTCGTCGTGCACCGCCTCGGTGCGGGCGTCGGGGCGGTCGACCTTGTTCACCACCACCACGGGCAGCAGGCCCAGCTCCAGCGCCTTGCGCGTGACGAAGCGCGTCTGGGGCATCGGCCCCTCGGCGGCGTCCACGAGGATGAGCACGCCGTCGACCATGCGCAGGATGCGCTCGACCTCGCCGCCGAAGTCGGCGTGGCCGGGCGTGTCGACGATGTTGATCTTCGTCTCGCCCCAGTGCACGGCGGTGTTCTTGGACAGGATGGTGATGCCCCGCTCGCGCTCGAGGGGGTTGGAGTCCATCACCCGCTCCTGGACGTGCTCGTGGGCCCCGAAGATGCCCGCCTGGCGGAGCATCTGGTCCACGAGCGTCGTCTTGCCGTGGTCGACGTGTGCGATGATGGCGATGTTGCGGATGGACATGATGCGGACTGCCTCTCTCGAACGCCCGTCCTGTCGGGCGGAAATACGCTTGGGACGCCTCCGTGCGCGGGGCGCATGGACAGCCATTCAAGATAACGGAAGGACCGTGCCGCGCGTGAGGGCGAGGGGTCGCCCACCGTTGGCCGCGGATGCCTGGCCGGACTCCACAGGAGGGCGTAGACTGTGGAGTTCGGCCCCCCATCGGAGAGCACCGTGATGCCCGCCTCCGCCGTCCGCTTCGACCTCCCGCACTTGTCGAGGTCGCGCGCTCCAGGAGCTCGCGGCGTGGGGCGGACGACCGATCGCGGCGCGACGCCCCTCTACGAGCGACCCCGGCTGGAG
>JAHWKH010000176.1 GCA_019347995.1 Gemmatimonadota bacterium
ACCATCGAGCTCACGCATCGCCTGCGCACGTCGGCGGGCTCCCACGAGCGCTTCCTCGTCATCGAGGTCTTCGGACGCTACGCCGGGTTCACGGCGCTGCTGCCCACCATGGCGGGCGCCGCCGACCGCTGCCTCATCCCCGAGCACCCCTTCGACATGGATCGGCTCGCCGAGCTCATGGTCTACGACCGGGAGCGTCACCCCTCGAAGTACTCGGTGGCCCTGGTCTCCGAGGGCGCCACGGCGGCCGACGCCGAGGCGATGACGTTCGAGGGCGAGGAGGCCGACCAGTTCGGACACCGGAAGCTGGGAGGCATCGGCGACAAGGTCTCCGATCGGCTCAAGGAGCTGTCCGCCAGGTACAACGGGGGGCGGCGCGTGAACGTGGTGAACCAGCGGCTCGGTTACCTGGTGCGCTCCGGAGACCCCGACGCCCTGGATTCCATCGTGCCCATGGCCTTCGGGAACATGGCCCTGGACCTGATCCTGAAGGGGGTGTCGGGGCGCCTCGTGTCCGTGCGCAACGGCGTCTACGACAGCGTGCCCATCGACGTCGTGACGGGGCGAAAGAAGGTGGTGGACGTGCAGCGCTACTACAACGTGGACCGGCTGCGCCCCCGCTACGACACCTTCAAGCTCCATCCCCTCTTCATCATGACCAGCGACGTGTGACGCCGGCTCAGCTCACGCCGCGCCGCGGGGCGGGCACCACGGCGCGCCCCACGGTGTTCGCGTCGGTGCCGAACCAGATCGCGTCCGTGTCCGCGTCGTAGTACATGTGGCGCACCGCGCCGGCGCCGCTCCCGATGGGGCTCACCGACGTGAACGACTCCGTGGCCGGATCGAAACCCACGAAGGTGTTGGGGCTCATGCCGGTCTCGACGAACCAGACGCGGTCCCACTCGTCGATCGCCATGCCGTACGGCCGCGACTCCCGGCCTCCGGGCGCGTCCCACTCCTCGACCGAGCCCGTGGCGGGATCCAGCCGGCCGAGCCGGCCCTGCGCGTAGTCCACGTACCACACCTGGTCCTTCGAATCCACCACCAGGCGCCGGGGACGGGCGTCCTCGGGCAGCTCGTGGATCGTCAGCTCCATGGTGGCGGGGTCGACGCGGGCGATCTTGTTCGTGTTGAAGAGCACCACCCACGGGTTCCCCCGGGAATCCATCTTGATGCCGTACGGCCGGCTCGACGTGGAGCGGCCGCCGGGCACCTCGGGCGCCTCGACCAGGCGCGTGCGGCCGGTGGCGGGATCGAAGTGGCCGATCATGTTGCCGCCCTGGACGGTGAACCAGAGGGTGCCGTCGGGAGCGATCTCGAGGGTGTGCGGGTCGCGGGCGCGCTCGTCGGGCATCATGTACTTGGTGATCTCGCCGGTGGCGGCATCGACCCGGCCGATGTGGCTGGCCCGGTTGCCCGCGTACCAGACCGTGCCGTCGTCGGCCACGACCAGGTTGTGGGGCCCCGCGCCGTCCTCCAGGTCGTACTTGCGGAAGTCTCCGGTCGAGGGATCCATCACCGCGACGTAGTCGCTGCGCTGCCCCACGAACCAGACCCTGCCGTCGGGGGCCACGTACGGATCACGCGGGCGCGAAGCCTCGTAGGGGACCGTCCACTCCTCCAGCTCGGGATCGACGCCCGTCGTCTGGGCCTGGCTGGACGGCGGGACGGCGAGAGGAAGCAGCAGGGCAGCCAGCAGCGGAGCGAGGCGAGGCGCGCGCATCAGGATCTCTCCATCGTGGTCGAGGAGTGGACGGAACGGCCTCCGAGCAGCCAGGAGGCACCCGGCTCCCTTACAGACACGTGAGGGGGGCGTCACGTTAAGTGGCAGCCGCCGGGCTCGCCGCCCCGTCAGGTACTCCCGATTCCGGGAGGCGAGCGGGGGTCTCGCCCCGATGCCGGCGTCATCCCCCGATGCCGACCCTCAGCCCGATGTTCAGGATGGGCCAGAAGCGCAGGGCGCGGATGTCCTCCTCCACGCTCCGCTCCTCCTCGGCCAGGTTCTGCTGGAACTGCGCGTTGCCCGAGATCGGCCCGGTGGCCGTAAGCTGGAGGTCGGGCTCCTTCTGGAAGGCCACGCCCCCGTCCACGTACAGTCCGATGCCGGTGGAGGCCATGCGCCCCAGGCCCAGGGTCAGGAACGGTGCGAAGTCGCCGCTCTCCACGAAGCCGGTGAGCGTGCCGACCTCCGCTCCGGTATAGGTCTGTCCGCCGACCTCGACCTCACCGGTGAAGTCGCCCCGCAGCTCGGGCTCGTCGGGCTTGTAGACCATGCCGCCGCTGATGCGGAAGCCGCCGCCGGTGGGAAAGAAATCGAGGCCCGCGGTGATGAACGAGCTCGGCAGCTCCAGCGTCCAGTCGATGTCCGACCAGGTGGCGTCGTGGTCGATGGGCATGAGGCCCACGCCGCCGCGGACCTGGAGGTTGTCGGTCAGCCCGACGGCCAGGTCGCCGCCGATGCCCAGCGTGCCGGCGCGCACCCCCACGCCGAAGGCGCGCTGGGCCGAGAGCGCGGCGGGCGTGAAGACGAGGAGCGAGAGCGCGAGGGCGCACAGCGGCCTGCGGAGCATCGGGCGTCTCCCTGGAAATGGGCGATCTGGAAGCGCGGCGCCGGTCGGCACCGATCCCAATATGGCCTCCGCCGCCGTCCGGACGGAAGCGGCTGGATCCCGCGCCCCGCTCCCGCCATGGCCTCCTCCTACGCCCGGCTGGAAGCGGATGAATCCTGCGCCACCCCTCCGCCGTAATGCCTTCCATACCCCTCACGTCGTGAGGGGGCGGGAGCGCGGCGACACGGAGGGTGGCCATGGATCCGAAGGAGCGGAGCCTGATCCCGGGCACGGTGGACCTCCTCGTCCTCCGGGCCCTCACGACGGGCCCGCTCCACGGCTTCGGCGTCTCACGCGTGCTCCTGGGGCGCTCCGACGGGATGCTGGAGGTGAAGGACGCGGCCCTCTACCAGGCGCTGCACCGTCTCGAGGAGCAGCGGATGGTGACGTCGTCCTGGGGGCTCTCGGAGAACAACCGGCGCGCCAAGTTCTACGCGATCACCGCGCGTGGACGGCGACACCTGGAGCGGGAGGCCGGCGTCTTCCGGGCGCAGGCGGGGGCGGTCCTGCGCGTGCTGGGTGACGAGGCATGAAGCGGGCGATGCGCCCCGGCGACCCCGGGGCCTCCGGAGCCCGGCGGGAGGTGGAGGAGGAGCTGGCCTTCCACCTCGAGGCCGTGGCCGGGGAGCTGGTGGACGAGGGGTGGGCGCCCGAGGCGGCGCGCCGCGAGGCCGAGCGGCGCTTCGGTGACCTGGCCTTCACACGAGACTACTGCGCCGAGGCCACGGCCCGGCGCCGCACACGGGAGGGGTGGACGATGAAGGGAGACGAGATCCGTCAGGACCTCGCGTTCGCGGTGCGCACGCTGCGTCGCAGCCCCGGCTACGGGCTCGTGGTGGTCGTGACGCTGGCGGTGGCCATCGCGGCGATCTCCACGGTGTTCGGCGTGATGAATCCGTACTTCGTGCGACCTCTGCCCTACGGCGACGCCGACCGGCTGGTGCAGCTCGGATGGGTGGACGCCGCGAGCGGCTACAGCGGGATCCGGTTCTCTCCCGCCCAGGTCGCCGACCTGCGGGACCGGAGCCGGGCCCTCGAGGCGGTGGGCTCCTACCACTACGGCACGCTGAACCTGGCCGACGAGGGGACGCCGGAGCGCGTGCAGGCGGCCTTCCTCGGCGGCGACCTCTTCGACCTCCTCGACGTGGACGCGGCGCTGGGGCGCACCTTCCGGAGCGACGAGGAAGGGCCGGCGGGAGCGGACGTCGTGGCGCTGAGCGACGCCCTGTGGAGGTCGCGCTACGGCGCCGACCCGGGGGTGCTCGGCTCGACGATCCGTCTGGACGGGACCCCCCACACCGTGGTCGGCGTCATGGGTCCACGCTTCAACTTCCCCTTCAACGGAATCCGTCTGTGGGTGCCCGACCGAGCGGATCCCGCGGGCATCGCGCGGGAGCGGCAGGCGCGCATTCCGGTGGCGCGCCTGGGACCCGGATGGACGCGGGAAGCGGCGACCCGGGAGCTGGCGGGGCTGCACGGGGCGCTGGCGGCCGAGCATCCCGGCGCGGAGGGACGCTTCGACGGCGTCGCCGTCACCCCCCTGCGGGAGGCGCTCAACTTCGGCTGGGAGGCGCTTCGGATCGGCTTCGCGCTCCTCCTGGGCGCGGTGGGCTTCCTCTTCCTCATCGCGTGCGTGAACGTGTCCGGCCTCGGGCTCGCGCGCGCGGCGTCGCGGAGCAGGGAGGTGGCGGTGCGTACCGCCCTGGGAGCCGGCCGCGGCCGGATCGTGCGCCAACTCCTCACCGAGAGCCTCACGCTGGCGGTCGTGGCGGGCGCCGCGGGGGTCGCGCTCGCCGCCCTCGCCGTGGGCGCCGTGGCGGGGCTGCTTCCAGAGGACCTCGACCGGGTCGGGGACGCGTCGATGGATCCGGGCGTGCTCCTGGTGACCGTGGCGGCGACGCTGGTGGCGCCCCTCTTCTTCGGGCTGGCGCCCGCCGTGGCCGCGGCGCGACACGACCTGGCGGCCAGCATGAAGGAGGCCGGGTCCGGGGGCGAGGGAGCCGGGCGGCTGAGGGGGCGCCGGGCCCTGGTGGTCGCGCAGGTGGCCCTGGCCGTGGTGCTGGTCACCGGCGCCGGCATGATGGGCCGCGCCTTTCTCTCGATCCGGGCCCTGGACCTGGGGCACGACCCTTCGCGCGTGCTGGTGGTGGAGGTGACGCCGCCGGCGTCCGAATATCCGGCCGCCGACGACCTGTCCACCTACTACACAAGCGCGGTGGACCGGGCCGCCGCGGTGCCGGGCGTGGAATCGGTGGGAACCGCCGCGTGGCTGCCCATGAACCACGAGACGCTGCCCGAGGGCTACGCGCTCCCCTCCGACGTCGGGCCGGCGGACCAGCGCCCCACGGCGATCATCAACCGGGTGGGCGACGACTACTTCGCCGCCATGGACATCGACGTCGTGGCGGGCCGCGCCTTCGACGACGCCGTCGAAGGCCGTCCGGTGGTGATGGTCGGCCGGCGCCTCGCCGCGAGCCTCTGGCCCGACGGAGGTGCCGTGGGGGCCACGCTTCTGCTCGGGCGCGACGACGATCCCGTGCCGGCGACGGTGGTGGGGGTCGCGGAGGACGTGCAGCACTCCGATCGGCTCGGCGACGGAGCGCACACCCTCTACCGGCCGCTGGCGCAGTCGCCGGTCCGGCGCCGCTTCCTGGTGCTGCGGGCCGCCGACCGCCCCGAGGCGCTCGTGGGGCCGGTGCGCTCGGCGCTCCTGGCCGTGGATCCGGATCTCCCCCTCACGCTGCGGCCCATGCCGGAGATCGTGCGGGAGAGCACCATCGGATTCTCGCTGGGCGCCGGCGTCCTGGGCGGCTTCGGGCTGCTGGCCCTTCTGCTTGCGGCGCTGGGGCTCTCGGGGCTCCTCGCCTACACGGTCGCCCGGCGCCGCCGCGAGATGGGCGTGCGCCTGGCGCTGGGCGCCACGCCCGGGCGGCTCAGGGCCATGGTGGTGGGCGACGGTCTCAAGCTGGTGGCGGTGGGCGCGGCGCTGGGGATCGGGCTCACGCTCGCGCTGGGGCGGGTGGTGGCGGCGGCGATCCCACGGGCGGGCGAGATCGATCCGGCGACGCTGGCGCTGGTCCTCGGCCTGTTCGGACTGGTGGCAGCCGGGGCGAGCTGGGTGCCCGCGCTGCGGGGGCGGATGACGGCGTCGGAGGCGCTGC
>JAHWKH010000177.1 GCA_019347995.1 Gemmatimonadota bacterium
GAATGGGAGTCGAGCATTGCCACGGGACGAACCGATTGCGGCAGCGCTTCAAGCCACGTCTTCACCGCCCGGGTCTCGGGCTGCGAGAACTCCCCCCAGTCGCGGTTCAGGTCCTTCGCGCCGCGGTTGGCGCGCCAGTGACCGCGCGCGACCCCGTCGGGGTTGAGCAGCGGCACCGCGAGGAACTGAACCCGGCGGTCGACGAGGCGGCCGGCCTCTGCGTGGTCGGCCAGCTCGTGCAGGGTGGCTTGGAGCATGGACTCACAGGGGGTCTGGGCGGTGGCCGCGGCGGTGTCATAGACGGTGCGGATGGCGTGGGCGAGCAGGTTTCGCTCCAGGGAGTTGAGGCCGTAGGCGTCGGCGGTGGTGTCGTGGTCGCCGATGAGCAGGGCGTGCAGGCGCACCAGGAAGGCGACCTTGGCGCGGGGCACCGTGGCGGGGTCGGGGGTATCCCACGGGTTGATGGTCGCGCCGTCCTCTGCGCCCAGCTCGAGGTGCGCGGCACCGGGGATGAGGTCACACAGAAAGCGCCAGTGGCCCTGGGAGCGATCCAGCACGTTGACCTGGCAGCCGCGGGGCAGCGCGGCGGCGGCCAGGGCCGCCGCGATCCTCCGGGGACGATGCGGGACGGTCACGGGACTCTCCTCCGGCGAAGGGGTGGGGGCCAAGCTAGGCCTTGCGCGGGGGGCCGACCAGGCCCGCGGAACGCCCCCGCGTCCACGCTCGTCGCGCCTCCACAGACGGAAGGCACGAGGACGCCGCGAGCCGGGACGGGCGGGCCCCTACGGCCTGGAGCGCGTGCGCACGACCGTCCCCGTCCGTTGCTGCCGCTCATGCGTCGATGGCCGGCGTCAGCCCTCCTCCGCGGGCACCAGCTCCGTCTCGATCCGCACCCCGGCGCTCAGCGTCCGGTGCACCGGGCAGCGGTCCGCGATCTCCAGGAGCCTGGCCCGTTGCGCTTCGTCGAGGGCGCCGGTGAGCTCGAGGTCGCGGTCGAGCCGGTCGAGGCGGGCCTCCTCGCTCTCGCAGCGCTCCTCGTCCTCGGCGTGCAGCTTCGAGTGGCGCAGCCGCACCACCGCCTCCTCCAGGGGCCATCCCTTCCGGTCCGCGTACATTCGCAGCGTCATGGTCGTGCAGGCGCCGAGGGCGGCCGCCAGCAGGTCGTAGGGCGTGGGTCCCAGGTTCTCCCCACCCACGGCCTTCGGCTCGTCGGCCAGCAGGGCGTGGCCGCGGGCCAGGATCTCGGTGCGGAAGGCGCCCGAGGTTGTGCGGGCGGCGACGCGGCCGTCGTCCCGGAGCGCCTCCAGCGTCTCGGGCTCGGCCGGCAGGTCGATGTAGCGGGCCGCCCAGGCGGCCAGGACCGAGCCCACGTAGAGGGAGTCGCGCTCCTCGAGGAGCAGGTGGTCGGCGTCGTCGAGGGACACGAAGCTCTTCGGATGGCGCGCGGCCTCGTAGACCTTCGCAGCGTTCTCGATCCCGACGGTGCGGTCCACGGGTGAGTGGAAGATCAGGATTGGGCGCCGCAGCGATCCGATGACCTCCTCCATGTGGTGTCCCGCCAGGTCGCGTACGAAGTCGCGGCTCACCGTGAAAGGCCTGCCGGCGATCGTCACCTCCGCATCGCCCGACGCCTCGATGGCGTCCAGCGACGTGGAGAAGAGGTGCTTCACGTGGGCCGGATCGAACGGTGCCCCGATGGTGCAGACGGCGCGCACCGAGGGGAGGCTCGCCGCCGCCTGCAGCACGGCGGCCCCGCCCAGGGAGTGGCCCACGAGCAGCGTGGGCGCCTCCACGGCCTCGGCCATGTACTCCGCGGCGGCCAGAAGATCGTCCACGTTCGAGGAGAACGTCGTGTCCGCGAAGTCGCCCTCGCTCTCGCCCAGACCCGTGAAGTCGAAGCGCAGGACGGCGATGCGGGCCTGCGTGAGCGCCCGGCTGATGTTCACCACCGGCTTCAGGTCCTTCGAGCAGGTGAAGCAGTGGGCGAAGAGGGCGCAGGCGACGACCTCGCCGTCCGGGGGAAGGCTGAGGCGGGCGCTCAGCTCGTCTCCGTGGGCACCGGCGAAGGTGACGCGCTCGTTCCTCATGTGTCGTCCGCCTCGAGGGATGTGTCGCGGGCGAGGGCGCGGCGGGCCGAGCGGGTGATGAGGACCGTGACCGCCACCGTGGCCAGGAGCCCGACCGTGAGCAGGGCCCAGTACCCTGGACCCCGGGGCGCCGCGCCCGTGACGCCGGCGGCGACCTGCCCCGCCGCGTGGCCGGCGTAGACGTAGAGAAACGTGCCCGGAACCATGCCCACGGCGCTGGCCGCGACGTAGCGGCGGAACGGCACGCGGGTGAGGCCCAGGGCGTAGTTGAGGGCGTTGAAGGGGAACACGGGGGAGAGGCGGAGCAGGAGCACGACCTTCGCCCCCTGGCGTCCGATGGCCTCGTCCACCGCCCGGAGCCTGGGGCTGCCGCCGAGCCGCCGCTCCACGGCGGAGCGCGCGACGTGGCGGGCGACCAGGAAGGCCAGGGCGCACCCCAGCGTCGCCCCCATCAGCGTGTACGCGGTTCCACGCAGGAGCCCGAAGAGCGCGCCGGCCGCCAGGGTCAAAATCGAGCCTGGCACCCACGCCACCGTGGCGGCGGCGTAGAGGCCGATGAAGGCCACGGCGGCCCAGGGTCCGAGATCGCGCACGGCTTCCAGGATCCGGGGGAGCGCGTCGGCGCCCTGGCGGCCGGCCCACAGGAGCACGGCGACGAGGGCGAGGACGGCCGCGGCCCCCATGATCTTCCGTCCCCGACCGTCCGAGACCGCCCCGGCGCCGGAGTCTGGCGCCTCCCCTTCGCTCTCCTCGGCCTCAGCCTCGGCCATTCAGGCTCCAGTCGTATTCGGTATGGCGCACGTCGAAGCGACCGCTCTCGAGCAGGGCGCGCTCGGGTCCCGGTGGGAAGAACTCCGCCAGGTAGCGGCCGAGCCCGTCGTCTCCGACGGGGAAGTCCTCGCGGTACCAATCGAAGATCGGGCTGAGGTACACGGTCCGGGAGGCGACATCCACCCGATTCCTGGAGGGGTCCTCCAGGAGAAAGCGCCGCGCCTGGTCGTCGAGCTGCTCGTCGAGCCGGTCGCCCGTGTACGCTTCACGCCGCAGGGGCGGGCAGCCGATCGCGGCGCACACCAGCGCGAAATGGATGCGCGGCTCCCCGAAGCGCGGCCGGATGATCTCGTGCTCGATCTCGTCGAGGGTGTGTGCGCGGCCCCCCACGCGGGCCATGCGCTCCTGCCACGGTCCCTTCCCGGGAAGGATCCCCAGGGTGCGGTTGATGTTCCGGATGGACTCCCGCTCCCCGTGGGCGTTGATGAGACGGATCGTGTACGCGTTGTACGCGTTGATCCACAGCGCGAGCCGCTCGTCGCGGTCCATGGCGCCGAGGTCCACCGCGTCCAGCGCGTCCAGGTACCGCTGGAAGGACGGGGCCCGGGCGAATGCCTCGTAGTCCACGAGGCCGTCGGCCGTCACGTGCCGGGCGAGGAGCTCGCCGAAGTCCCCGTGGTCGAACGTGACGGCCTCCTGGCCCGCCCCGACTCCCGGAAGGGCCACCACCAGCGCCGCGGCCACCAGGCCTCCGGCCAGCCATCGGGCGAGACGGCCCGGCGCGTGGGCCGCCGCGTGTCGTGCGGCCCCGCGCCCGCATCGGTCGGGAATCCTCACGGTTGTCCGACCGGGGTGTACACGTAGCCGCTCTCCGCCTGCTGGTGGCACGACTGGCACATCGCGGCCCGGCCGAAGTCGTCGACACCGCCGTCGGGCGTGTACTTCGCGAACAGCCAATCCTGATGCTCCGGGTTGTAGCCCGCCACCTTCTGCATGACGGTCGCCCCCGCGAAGGTGCTGTCGGGCATGTAGTTCTCCTTGACCAGGATGGCGCCCTCCGGGAGGCTCGCGGCCCCGCCGTTCAACAGCGCGTCGTAGGCCACGTCGTTGGCGTACGTGGTCAGGAGCATCCCGTGGGGCTCGGTACCCGTGTAGAGGCGGTCCTTTCCCGGCCACAGCCTCCAGGCGGTGCGGTAGTCCTGCTCCTGGAGGTGGCTCCAGAGCGCCTCCGCGGTGGTGTCGGGCGCCGCGGCGGCCGGCGCAGCCGCGGCCTCCCCTTCGACGGGATCGGTCCGCAGCTCCGCGCCCTCCTGTCCGCCATCGGGTCCGCAGCCCAGCACCAGGGTGCCCGCCAGCGCCAGCCCGCCGGTCACGAACATCTTCACACGCATGATGACCTCCCGTGAGGGTGCACGTCCGTCGCTCGTTGGCGCTAATCGGGTGAGCCCGCCCGTCGGTTCCGGCGGCGGATCTTCGATCCGTCCGTGACGACCAGGCCGGAGGGTGGGGCGCGCTCGCGCCTACCGCCGCCGCGGCTCGCGGCCGACCGCCGTGAGGAAGCGCTCCAGGCCCCGTACGTGCGCCTCGGCGATCCGCTGGAGGACCGCCTCGTCGCGGAGCGCGGCCTCCTGGCGGGGGATCATCATGAAGAGGGATTCCGTCAGGACGGCCGGTAACCACCCGATGCGTGCCATGGCCAGGTTCTGGAAGCGGACGCCGACGTCGCGGAGCCCCAGCTCGGCCACCAGGGCGTCCTGGAGGTGCCGGGCCAGCGGCACCGACTGGGGCCAGAAGTAGAACACGGCGGTCCCGTTGCTCCGGAAGGGATCGACCCCGTCGGGGAAGGCGTTGAAATGGACCGAGACCGACAGGTCGGCGCCGCTCTCCTGGACGGCCAGGACGCGGTCGAACAGGCCGAGGGTCGCGGTGTCGGGACGCACGTCGATCACCCGGGCGCCCCGGTCCTCCAGGAGGCGGACCAGCCGGCGGGTCACGGCGAGGGTCACCTCGGCTTCCCTCAACCGCGTCGGCCCGATCGCCCCGCCGGGCGGATGTCCCGCGTCGACGGCGATCAGCAGCCCGCGGAACGGATCCCCGGGATCGATCCGCGGCGGCCGACGGAGCTCCACGATGAGTCGACCGCGTGCGTCCCGCCGGTGGCGGAAGCCCCAGAGCCGCTCCTGGAGCTCCACGTCGAAGCGGAACCGCTCGTCCGTGACCTCGTCCCAGCCCACGCGCTCGAGGAACCCGGCGCCCGCGCCGTAGCCGATGAAGACGGGCCGCCCGCTCGCTCCGTAGAACTCCACGCTGATCCCGCGCTCGGAGGGCTCGATGTGGTACGGACCGATGTCGGTTCCATGGAAGCGGATCTCGACCCCGTCGTCCGTGGGCTCCATCTCGATGGTCGGGCCCACCTCGCCGCGGGGCGGTGGGGTTCCCTCGGGCTCCAGGCGCACGTCGTCCTTCGAGATCCACGCATGGAGACGGTCGGCGAGACGGACCCGGAAATAGCCGGGGACCTCCCCGTCGATGGCCAGCGGAGTACGGTTCCACCAGAAGTACTCCCACGCCTGATCCCCTCCGGGTGCCAACCTGCCCACGGCCATGCTGTCGGGCCGGCCCGTATCCACCGCCGCGGCACGCACCTCGTCGGGGGCGATCACCGCGATGCAGGCCGTGAAGGGTACCCGGACGGTGTCGCTTCCGAGCGTGAGCTCGAGGAGCGGCCGGTCGGAGGCGTCCGCCCCTCCCTCGCCTCCACATGCGCCCGGCGCGAGCGCCGGAGTCCCGTCCTGCGCGTTCCCGCCGGGGTGGGAGAGAGACGCCTCCGCGGGAAAGACGCCGGAGTATCGCGAGATGCCGTCCAGCGCGACCGTCC
>JAHWKH010000178.1 GCA_019347995.1 Gemmatimonadota bacterium
CCGATCTCGTCCCCTCGCCCGACGGCCGCTGGGTCGCGTTCGCCGAGGCGTTCAACGTCTATCTGGCCCCCATGCCGGAGGCCGTGGCCGACGAGCTCCCGCCGCGCATCGACAAGAGGGAGGATCCCGCGGTCCGGCGGCTCACGCTCGAGGGCGGCCTGTACCCGCGCTGGCGGGACGATGGCCTCGTCGAGTACGGAAGCGGCACCCGCTACTATCGCCACGATCCGGCGAGCGGGCGGACGGATACCGCCCGCATCGAGCTGGAGGTGCCCCGGGCGATCCCATCGGGCATCCTCGCGCTCACCGGAGCGCGCATCCTGCCCATGAACGGCAGTGCCGTCGTCGAGGACGGCACGATCGTGCTGCGGGCCGGACGCATCGCGTGCGTCGGCGCCTGCGAGACCGGGGGCGCCGACCGGGTGATCGACGTTCGCGGGACGACGATCATGCCCGGCATCGTCGACCCCCACGCCCACCACCACCGCGAGCACTCGGGCATGCTGCCGAGGCGGAACTTCGAGGCGGCGGCCTACCTGGCCTACGGCGTCACGACCACCATGGATCCCATCGGCTGGTCGCCGGCGGTCTTTCCCGAGGCCGAGATGATCGAGGCCGGGCTCACGGTGGGCCCGCGCGTGTTCAGCACCGGCGAGAACATGTCGGCTGGCGACCGCGCGCGCTCCAATGAGATCGGCAGCTACCAGGACGCGCTGCACGAGATCAACCGGCTCGTGGACTGGGGCGCCGTGGCCATCAAGCAGTACGGCCAGCCCCACCGCGCGCAGCGGCAGTGGATCGCCGACATCGCCCGCGAGAAGAGCGTGATGCTGACCGGCGAAGGCTCGGACCTGGCCTACAACGTGGGCACCACGCTCGACGGGCAGACCGGCTGGGAGCACCCCATGAGCTACGTGCCCCTCTACGGGGACGTGGCCGAGTTCTTCGGACGGGCCGAGGCCACGTACTCCCCCACCTTCGTGGTGGGCGGCGCTTCGGCCTGGAACGAGGAGTACTTCTGGCAGGTCGAGGACCAGTGGAAGGACGATAAGCAGCGGCGCTGGCTGCCGTGGCGTCACCTGATCCCTCCCACCCGCCGGCGGGTGCTGCGCCCCGAGACCGACTACACCTTTCCGTTCATCGCCATGGGCATGGCCGACATCATCGAGCGAGGCGGGCACGGCGCCATCGGCTCGCACGGCCAGCACCATGGAATCGGGTCGCATTGGGAGATGTGGATGGTGGCGAGCGCCATGGATCCCATGGCCACGCTGGAGGTCGCCACCATGCACGGGGCGCGCTACCTCGGGATGCAGGAGGATCTCGGCTCCCTCGAGCTCGGCAAGCTCGCCGACCTCCTCGTCCTCGAGTCGAACCCGCTGGACGACATCCGCAACACGGCCGACATCCGCTGGGTCATGAAGGCGGGGTCCCTCTACGACGCCGACACCCTCGACGAGATCTGGCCGACCCCGCGTCCCTACGGCCCCTACCCGTGGGTGGACGAGGACATGCTCCGCGACGACGACCGGCCGCTGGAGTGGTGGGACGCAAGGAGGCCCGGAGGCCGGTAGGACGCGCGGGGGGGGGGGCGCCGATCCGCCCACGTGGCCCGGCCCGCGTCCTGCCTGGCCGGGAACGCTTGTTGCGACCATGGGCGGGGGAGCCACCATCCGTCCACGGTCCGTACCAGGAGTCCGCCATGCCCGCCGACATCCACGAGCAGATCACCAAGTACCTCACCGACGCCCATTCCATCGAGGAGCAGGCGCTGGCGCAGCTCCGCACCGCGCCCGACATCGCCCGCGACCCCGAGTTCGCCCGCATGCTGCGCGAGCACCTCGGCGAGACGGAAGGACACGAGAGGCGCGTGCGCGCGCTCCTGGAGGCTCGTGGAGCGTCCACGTCGAAGGCGAAGGACGCGCTGATGAAGGCGGGCGGGAAGGGCTTCGTCCTCTTCGCCCGCTCCCAGACCGACACCACCGGCAAGCTTGCCGCTCACGCCCTCTCCTACGAGGCGCTGGAGTGGGCGTCCTACGACCTGCTGGCCCGCACGGCCGACGCCGCCGGCGAGACGGACGTCGCGGAGGAGGCCCGGGCCATCCGCGAGGAGGAGCGCGCCATGATGGAGCGGATCGAGGGCGTCTTCGACCGCACGGTGAGCGCCGCGCTCGCGGAGGTGGTCACCGACGACCTGCAGGGCCACCTCCACCGCTATCTCGCCGACGCCCACGCCATCGAGGCCCAGTCGATCCAGCTCCTGGAATCCGGCAAGGAGATGGTCGACGACGCCCCGGAGCTGGCGGCGCTCATGGCCGAGCACCTCGCGGAGTCGCGCGAACAGCAGGATGCGCTGGAGGAGCGCCTGGGCGCCCGCGGCGAGGCCAGCTCCGTCCTGAAGGACGCCGCGATGCGGCTCGGAGCCCTCAACTGGGGCATGTTCTTCCAGGCGCATCCGGACACGCCGGGCAAGCTGGCGGCGTTCGCCTACGCCTTCGAGCACCTCGAGATCGGCGGCTACGAGCAGCTCCGCCGGGTGGCGGAGCGGGCAGGCGACCAGGAGACCGTGGCGGTGGCGAGGCGCATCCTCGCCGAGGAGCGGAAGGCGGCGGAGAGGATCCGCGGCGTCTTCGGCGCCGCCCTGGGCGCGTCGCTGGCCGAGCAGGCCCGGGCGTAGCCCGGGGGCGTCCGGCGGAACGGGGCGCCGGGGACCCTCCCCCGACGCCCCCTCCGGCCGGGACCGCCGCCTACCGTGGCCGCGGCACCGTCGGCACCATGATGTGCGCGTACGGCGTGCCCTTCCACATGACGAAGGGACCGCCGCTGTCCGGGTCGGTGGAGAGCCCCTCCAGCGCGGCGGCGTCCGACGTGACGATCATGATGTGGGGATCGCCCGATTGAATCCACGCGTTGTCCGCGGTCGGAGCGGTGGCGTACGGGTCGACGTTGCTGACGGGCATGTCGCCCTGGAGCATGTAGGCGATCCCGATGCCCGAGATGCGGGGTGCGCGCTGGTTCATCAACGCGTCGATCAGCTCGCGCCACGCCGCGTCCAGGCACATGGGCGCGTTGTTCGGCACGTCGGGATCGTCGGGTATGCAGACGAAGCCGTTGGTGCCCTCGCGCAGCATCTCACCGGTGGGCAGCATCACGGCGGCGTGGGCGGCCACCGACGCGGGCGCCGCGCTCAGGGCGCTCCGGATCGACGCCTGCGTGTCGCCACCGTTGCTCTGCGCAGCGAGGGGGGTCGAGGGAAGGACGAGGAGAAGCGCGAGTGGGAGCCTGGTGCGAAACATGGAGCCTCCGCTGTGAAAGGACCGGCCGCCGACGCTAGGCGACTCGCGACCGGACGTACGGAGTAGACCGACCGGTCTATTCCGGGGCACAAAAAAATCATCCGGCCCGCAAGGCGGCGCGGAAGTAGAAGTCGAGCATCGTCTCCAGCGGCGCCGGATCGCGACGCAGGCGCGTCCGCAGCGCGGCACCCTCCCAGCAATCGACGAGGAGATCGGCCAGCCGCTGCGGATCGGATTCCGCGGGGAGCTCGCCCCGGCTCCGCGCTTCCTCCAGGCACCCCGCGATGCGGCCGGAGATGGTGGAGAGACAGCCTTCGATCTTCCAGCGGAAGGCCTCGCTCACGCCCGAGAGCTCCTGGCCCAGCCCGCCCAGGAGACAGCCCAGGTATCCCTCGCCGGCGTACTTCTCCCGCGTCGCCAGGAAGAAGTGACGCACCCGCTCCAGCGGAGGGCTCGCCCGGTCCAGCAGCGCGGCGTCCAGGCCTTCGTGCACGTGGTCCATGTACAGGTCCACGACCTGGAGGGCGAAGTCCTCCTTTCCCTCGAAATGGTGATAGAACGAGCCCTTCGGAACTCCGGTCTCGTCCAGGATGGCCTGGATCCCCAGATCGTTGTAGCCGTGCCGGAGGAGCATGGTGAGCCCGGCGTCGAGAAGGCGTGACTTCGTTGGATGCGGCATCGTGCTCCGGGTCTGGACCGATCGGTCTATTCTCTCTTAGATACGTGCTGCCCTGCGTCCCGTCAACGGTGCGGCGCGCTCGCCCGGCGCCGGGGAAAAAGGTTGGTCCCTCGCCCGCGTCTCCCTTACCCTCGGGGATGCCACGCCCCGAGACACGTCCCCCAGAGGCATGATCCGAACGCTGGCGCCGCTGGACTGGGCCGTCGTGTTGGGCTACCTGGCGTTCGCGCTCATGGTGGGGGTGTGGGTCTCGCGCAGCGCCAGCCGCTCGATGGACTCCTATTTCGTCGCGGGCCGCGGCCTTCCCTGGTGGTGGCTGGGCACGTCCATGGTGGCCACCACGTTCGCCGCCGACACGCCCCTGGTGGTGGCGGGGCTGGTGGCGCAGTACGGCGTGGCGGGCAACTGGTTCTGGTGGTCCTGGGCCGTGGCGCACGTCTCCCTGGCGGTGGTGTTCGCGGCGCTGTGGAGGCGTGCCAGGGTCATCACGGACGCCGAGCTGGTGGAGCTGCGCTACGCGGGCCCTAGCGCGACGGTGCTGCGGGGCTTCAAGGCCGTCTTCTTCGCCGTGCTGATCAACGGGATCGTCCTGGGCTGGGTGATCCGGGCCATGGTGAAGATCTCGGCGCCCTTCGTGCGCTGGGAGGCGTGGATCGGCCCGGAGGCCGTGGCGGCCTTCGCCGCCGCGTGGCCCACCTGGCTGCTCATCGGCGGGCCCGGCGACACCATCACCGTGCTGGTGCTGTTCGCGGTGATCGCCGTGTACTCCAGCCTGGGGGGGATCCGCGGCGTCATCCTCACCGACCTGGTGCAGTTCGCCCTGGCGCTGGGGGCGAGCGTCGCCTTCGCCTGGATCGCGCTGGACAGCGTCGGCGGGCTGGGCGGGCTGCTGGAGGGCCTGGACCGGCGCTACGACGCCGACCGGGTGCTGGCGTTCGTCCCCGGGCCCGGAGCGGCGTGGCTGCCGCTCCAGGTGTTCCTCATCTACGTCTCGGTCCAGTGGTGGGCCCAGTACTTCAGCGACGGCAGCGGCTATCTGGCGCAGCGGCTGTTCACCGCCAGGAGCGACGATCAGGCGGAGCGGGGGGCCCTGTGGTTCGCCGTGGCCAACTACGGGCTGCGCACGTGGCCGTGGGTGCTGGTGGCGCTGGTGGCGCTGCTGGCGTTTCCGCTGGGGTCGGAGGGCGGCGGCGAGGCGGCGCGCATGGTCGCGGGCGACCGGGAGATGGCCTATCCGATCCTCATGGCGGAGCTGCTGCCGGCCGGCGTGCTGGGGATCCTGTTCGCGTCGCTGCTGGCGGCCTTCATGAGCACCGTGGACACCCACCTCAACTGGGGCGCGAGCTACCTGGTGAACGACCTGTACGGCCGCTTCCTGCGGCCGCAGGCCGGCCAGCGCGAGCTCGCGAAGCTGGGCAGCCTCGCCGACGTCATCGACCCGGACCTGCCGCTGGAGGATAAGCAGCAACTGCTGACGCTGGCCTCGATCGTCGAGAAGGAGACGACCCCGGGCGAGCACCGCCGCGTCGCCTCGGTGTTCGTCAACCGGCTGAACAAGGGGATGAAGCTGCAGAGCGACCCGACGGTGATCTACGGCATCACGCTGGGACAGGGGCCGCTGGGGCGCGGGCTGAAGCAGTCCGAGCTGGTCGCCGACACGCCCTACAACACCTATGCCAGGGCGGGGCTGCCGCCGACGCCCATCGCCAATCCC
>JAHWKH010000179.1 GCA_019347995.1 Gemmatimonadota bacterium
CGGCTCGCCGCCGGGTGCTCGTGCAATCGGCATCCTGCCGGGCTACTTGCTGCTGCGGAGCATCTACGTCCTTGACGACCGTCACGCCGCCACCGTCGAGGCCCGGTCCGGGACGACAACGACGGGGCACGGCGCGTCGGCGCACAGCGCATGCGACGTGCTTCCGAGCAGGGCCGCTCCCAGCCGGGCCGCGGTCCCTGCCCACCACCGCGGGGCAGCGTGACCGGACGCTCCGACGTCCCCCGTTCGTGCCGGCGCCTCCCCGTCAGAGACGTTTCCATCCCGACCGCCGATAGCGGCGGCCCGGCAGCGGGCCAGGGTGTCGAAGATCCGCTCACGGAGCTCCGGGGGCGGCCGCTGCTCGCGCGCGTGCCGGTACACGTCCAGGAGCGCCCGGTCCTGGGCGAAGTACTCCTGACATTCCACGCACAGGTCCACGTGCCGGCGCGCCTCACGCACCGCGTCCGCCGGGGCCCCGGAGTGGTCCGGTGGCCACAGCGCCTCACGGGCGCCGGCGCAGTCCATCGGTCCAGGCGACTTCATCGCCCTGATTCGCGCGGGAACCTTCCGCCGGCCGGCGCTCCCAGCACGGCGCGGATGAGGGCGTGGCGGTAGGTGAGGAGCCTGCGCAGCACCCCACGCTCCACCTGCAGCACATCGGCGGCGTCCTGATAGCTCCAGCGGCAGAAGTGCACGAGCCAGATCGCCAGACGCGCGTGTGCCGGCACCACGCGCGCTCCGTGGAAGAGCGCGTCCGGCGCGAGACTCTCCAGATCCGCGGAGGAAGGGGGGGGATCCATGGGTCGGCAGGACGCCGCGGCTCCTCCCGGCTCCCCGGCGGGACGTCTCTGAACGTGGGCGCAGGCCAGGCGTCCTTCGAGCCACCGTCGCGCCTCCTCCTCGTCCAGCCCATCGCGCGGATACGCCGCGAAGGCCTCCGAGAGGCAGCGCTCCAGCAGCTCCTCGGCCGTCTCGCGGCTGCCGGCACAGAGGAAGAGAGCCCCCTGATAGAGGCTGTTCAGCTCCCGCGTCACGACTTCTTCGAACATGAGCGGCACCCCGCATCCTGGATGGGTCCCCGTCTCCTCAACGAACGGGACAGCTTCCCCGCCGGGTTCCCGGCGGGGGTCAAGCGGATGTATTCCTTGTCGGTCCTGTTCCCGTCCTCGGAGACCGTGTTGATGACCATCTGCGCCAGGCGACCGCTGCACATGCCGCCTCCGCCCCTCCACACCGTCGGCCACTCCACCCGCTCCGCCGACGACTTCGTGGCGCTCCTGCGCGCCCACGGCGTCCGCACCCTGGTCGACGTGCGCCGCTACCCCGGCTCGCGTCGCCACCCTCAGTTCAACCGCGAGGCGCTCGCGCGCACCCTGGAGGCGGCGGGCATCGCCTACCGCCACGAGGAGGACCTGGGCGGTAGGCGGGGCACGCCGGTCGCCGCCTCCCCCAACGCCGGATGGCGCAACGCCTCCTTCCGCGCCTACGCCGACCACACGGCCACGCCCGCCTTTCGCGAGGCCCTGGACCGGATCCTGGACGTCCAGGACCCCGCCGAGGCGCCGGTGGCCGTCATGTGCGCGGAGGCGGTCCCCTGGCGCTGCCACCGCCAGCTCATCGCCGACGCCGCCGTGGCGAGGGGCCGCGAGGTCCGCCACATCCTCTCGGCCGAGCGGGCCGAGCCGCACGCGCTGAATCCGATGGGGCGGGTGGTCGGGGACGGCGTGGTGGTCTACCCGCCGGAGGGCGCGGCGCAGGGAGATCTCTTCGGGTGAGCGTGCCCCTGAGCCTCCTGGCCGCGGCCTCGAGGGACGTGGCCGCCCTTCCGGGCCGCCTGGACAAGATCCGCCGCCTGGCCGACGTCCTGCGGGCGCTGCCGGACGCCTGGGCCTCCGTGGGCGTCTGCTACCTCTCGGGCGACCTGCCCCAGGGCCGCATCGGCGTCGGCGGCCGCACCCTGCAGGCGGCCATGCCCGCCGAGCCCGCCGCCGAGCCCTCCCTCACGCTGGAGGAGGTGCACGAGACCTTCGGCCGTGTGGCCGCCGCGTCGGGACCGGGCTCGACCGGCGAGAAGACCCGCCTCGTGGCGGACCTCCTGGCCCGGGCCACCGAACCGGAGCTCGAGTTCCTGGCCAGACTCCTCCTGGGCGAGCTGCGCCAGGGCGCCCAGGAGAGCGTCATGCTGGAGGCGGTGGCCGAGGTCGCGGGCGTGGCGCCCTCGAAGGTGCGGCGCGCCGTGATGCTGCGGGGTGACGCCGCGGCCGTGGGCGGTGCCGTCCTGGAAGGGGGCGCCTCGACCCTGGAGGGCGTGGGCCTCCAGCTCTTCCGGCCCGTGAAGCCCATGCTGGCCCAGGCCGCGGACGGGGTGGAGGACGCCCTGGAGCGGCTGGGCACGGCGGGGTTCGAATGGAAGCTCGACGGTGCCCGGGTCCAGGTGCACCGCTCCGGCGACGACGTGCGCGTCTTCACCCGGCGCCTCAACGACGAGACGGCGGCGCTGCCCGAGCTGGTCGAGGCGGCCCGGGCGCTGCCGGCGCGCGAGATCGTCCTGGACGGGGAGGCCCTGGCGCTGCGGGAGGGCGGCGCGCCCCGACCCTTCCAGGAGACGATGCGGCGCTTCGGCCGGGTGCGCGACGTGGAGGCGGCGCGCCGCGCCGCGCCGCTGTCGGCCTTCTTCTTCGACGTGCTGTGGCTCGACGGCGTGCCGCTCCTCGACCTCCCCGCCGCCGAGCGCTGGAGCGCGCTGGAGTCGGTGGTCCCGGAGACGGCGCGGGCGCCGCGCCTCGTCACCGACGAGCTGGAGGCGGCGCGGGCGTTCTTCCGCGATGCCCGCGACCGGGGCCACGAGGGGCTGATGGCCAAGGCGCTGGACGCGCCGTACGTGGCCGGCCGCCGCGGCGCGGGATGGCTCAAGGTGAAGCCCTCCTTCACGGCCGACCTGGTGGTGCTGGCGGCGGAGTGGGGGAGCGGACGCCGCACGGGGTGGCTCTCCAACCTCCACCTGGGCGCCCGCGACGCCTCGTCGGGCGGCTTCGTCATGATGGGGAAGACCTTCAAGGGGATGACCGACGTCATGCTCCGCTGGCAGACGGAGCGCCTCCAGGAGCTGGAGACCTCGCGCTCGAAGCACGTGGTGCGCGTGCGGCCGGAGCTCGTGGTGGAGGTGGCCTTCGACGGCCTCCAGCGGAGCCCGCGCTACCCCGGGGGACTGGCGCTGCGCTTCGCGCGGGTGAAGCGCTACCGCGAGGACAAGCCGGCCGCCGAGGCCGACACCCTCGCGTTCCTGCGCGAGATCCACGAGCGCTGGGCCTGAGCGCCCGCGGGTGGGACGGGTCGCGGGATCCGGCGACGTCCAGGAACGGAGCAACCCTCGACGCGCGCCGCGGGTCATAGTACTGTTTCCGTAATATTACAGCCTTCGTAATATGGCGACGGGGGAGCCGGACGGCCCCACCCCGCGCCCAGGAAGAGATCCATGAGCGGCGTCACGCCCGATGGCCACGAGCCCCTCACCCCCGCGGTGCTCCACGTCCTTCTCGCACTCTCCGACGGACCGCTCCACGGCTACGCCGTCATGCGGCGCGTGGAGGAGGAGTCGGGCGTCGGGATGGGACCGGGAACGATCTACGGAACCCTCGAGCGCCTCGAGGACGCGGGTCTCGTCCATGACGCGGGAGAGGACGACGGCGACACGCGCCGGCGGCGGCGCTTCGGCCTCACCTCGGCCGGACGGGGGGTGTTGAGGGACGAAGCGCTGCGCATCCAGAGGCTGGCCGCGCTGACTCGATCCTTCGTTCCGGACGCGAGCCCGTGAGCACGCCGGTCGAGTGGTGCGCGGTGCGGCTCTATCGGTGGCTCGTGCGCCTCTATCCGCCGGCGTTCCGCCGCCGCTTCGGCCGCGCCATGGTCGAGGACTTCAGGGAGCTGGTGGAGGCCGAGGGCGCTGGCGCCGCGGGAGTGCGCGCGCTGCGCGACCTGGCGCGCTCGCTCCCGCCGGCGTGGACGAGGGCCGCCCGGGGCACCTCGTGGCCCCTCGCCCCGTCACGCCTCCTCCGGGACCTCCGCTTCGCCGTGCGCGCCCTGCGCCGCGATCCGGGCTTCACCCTTGCCGCGGTCGGCGTGCTGGGGCTGGGGATCGGGGCGGGGACGGCGGTCCTGGGCGTGGTCAACGCCTACCTCCTGCGGCCTCTGCCGTACCCCTCCTCCGACCGCCTCGTGGACATCCGTCCGGCGCTCCCACTGACGCTCGACGAGGCCCGGGAGGTCCTGGAGATCCCCCTCACGTGGGAGCTCGACGCTTTCACGCTGGTGGGCGACGATCGGCCCGAGCAGGTCCTGGGCTCCTGGGTCGTTCCGGGCTTCTTCGAGGCCTACGGGATCGTTCCCGCGCTGGGGCGCACGTTCAGGGCCGAGGAGGGCGGTGAAGGCGGCGCCTCCGTGGCGATCCTGTCCCACGCGCTCTGGCAGCGCCGCTTCGGCGGCGATCCCGGTGTGCTCGGCAGGACGGTGCGCGCCTATACGTCCGATCGGCCCGAGGACGCCGAGGTGTTCACGGTCGTGGGGGTCCTGCCGCCGGACTTCTGGTTCCACCACGCGTATACCGACTTCATCGCGCCGCTGCGCACGCTCAACCCCATCTACCAGGGGCGCCTCCACCGCGGCTTCTCGCCCGAGCGCGCGGCGTCGGCCCTGACCGAGCTGGCCCGGGGCCGGCTGCCCGACCTCGAGGGCGGCGGCGTCGTCGAGGTCACGCCGCTCGGGGAGCGCTACGTCGCGGACATCCGACCCACCCTGATGCTCCTGTCGGCCGCCGTCGCCCTCGTCCTGCTCATCGCCTGCGGCAACGTGGCCGTGCTCCTCGCGGTGCGGGCCCGCCGCAGGGCCCGGGAGCTGTCCGTCCGACGCGCGCTGGGGGCGGGAAGGGCGGCGGTGGCCGTCCAGCTCGTGGTGGAGGGCCTCGTCCTGGCCTGCCTGGCGGGGGCCTTCGGCGCGGGAGTCGCGAGCCTCGCCCTGGAGGCCCTGGGGTCGATGGTGCCGGCGCGGCTGGGGCTGCCCGTGCCCGGCGGCGCCGCGGCCCTGCGCGTGGACGCCACGGTGCTGGCGGCGCTGGCGGGCGTCTGCGCGCTCACGGGCCTGGTCTTCGGCCTCGTGCCCCTGGCGGGCGCGGTCGGCGAGGACCTGGTGGGAGGCATGCGCGCCGGTCGCCGGAGATTCGGAGCGACGGGGGCCGGGCGACGCTCCCACACCGTGGTCATGGCGGCCGAGCTCGCCCTGTCCCTGGCGCTCCTGGTGGCCGCCGGCCTCACGGTCCGCTCGGCGCGCCACCTCGCCGCCGTGGACCTGGGGATCGACCCTGCCGGCCTCATCACGGCCGGCGTCACGCTCCGGGAGCGCAGCTATCCCGAGGCGGCCGGGCGCGTGGACTTCCACCGGCGCCTGTCCCGGGCGGTGGAGCGGCTGCTGAGTTCCAACTTCCCGGCGTCCCGCTTTCTCGACCCCGAAGCGGCTGGATCGTTGCTGGAGAGGCTTCCCCTGCTGGGGATAACGGGTGGAGCGGTATACGACGCGCTGGTTGGTCAGGTGGCGGCTGTCCACGATCTACCTCTCGCCAGTCGCGATCGGTGCGCTCTCGACGTCTATCGGGCGCTCGGGGTGACTAGATCGGAAGAGCA
>JAHWKH010000017.1 GCA_019347995.1 Gemmatimonadota bacterium
AGCCGACATCCGCCGAGCGGGCCCGCGTCCCGCACCACGGCCTCGACGTCGTGGACCCCGGACAGCGCTACAGCGCCGGCCGATTCGCCCGGGATGCCCGGCGCTGGATTCGCGGCGTCCGCGAGCGCGGGCGCGTTCCTCTGCTGGTGGGCGGGACCGGCTTCTTCCTGCGGGCGCTGACGGACCCGCTCTTCGACGAGCCGCCGATGGATCCGGCGCGGCGGCGCGCGCTGGGGGCGTGGCTGGAGGCGCGATCACGCGACACGCTGGAGCGCTGGGCGCGGCGCCTCGACCCCGAGCGGGCCTCCGTGGCCGCCGAGGGAGGGCCGCAGCGTCTCGTCCGGACCCTGGAGGTCGCGCTCCTCACAGGCCGGCCGCTGTCCTGGTGGCACCGTGAGGCGGCCGCCGAGGGCGAGCCGGTCCCCGTGCTCACCGTGCTGCTGGAGGTGCCTCGCGACGAGCTCGACCGGCGCATCGACGCCCGCGCGGCGCGCATGTTCGACGAAGGGCTGGTGGAGGAGGTCCGCGCGCTGCTGGCTTCGGGCGTGCGATCCGACGCACCGGGGATGAGCGGCGTGGGATACCGGGAGGTCGCGGCCGCGCTGGCCGGGGAGACCACCATGGACGAGGCGCTGGAGGCCATCCGGAGCGCGACGAGGCGCTATGCCCGTCGGCAGCTCACCTGGTTCAGGAACCAGCTGGGCGAACCGGTGATTCGGCTGGACGGGCTCCTCCCCCTGGAGGAGCAGAGGGACGGGGTGGTGACGGCCTGGCGGTCGGCCACCGACACGCACACCGGTAGGGGGGACGAGGGGTGAAGATCGGGATCACGTGCTATCCGACGTACGGCGGCTCGGGGGCCGTCGCGACCGAGCTGGGGCTCCAGCTCGCGTCGCGGGGCCACCACGTCCACTTCATCTCGTACGACCAGCCGTTCCGGCTGAGCCGCTTCCGGGAGCGCGTGTTCTTCCACGAGGTGGAGATGGAGCACTATCCCCTCTTCGAGCACCCGCCCTACACCCTGGCCCTGGCGGTGGCCGTCCACGAGGTGGCGAAGAAGGAGGGGCTGGACCTGGTGCACGTGCACTACGCCATCCCCCACGCCACGTCGGCATGGATCGCCCGGGAGATGCTCGCCGACGAGCGGCCCCTGCCCGTCGTGACGACCCTCCACGGCACCGACATCACGCTGGTGGGCATCCACCCGTCGTTCCATTCCATCACCCGCTTCTCCATCCTCCGCTCGCAGGGCATCACCGCGGTGTCGAGCTTTCTCAAGGAGGAGACGGTCCGGGGTTTCGGCGTCCCCGCCGAGCGGGTGCGCGTGATCCCCAACTTCGTGGACACGAAGCTGTACCGGCGGGGGCGCGAGCCCTGCCACCGCGCCACGCTGGCGGCCGAGGGGGAGAAGATCGTCATGCACGTCTCCAACTTCCGGCCGGTGAAGCGCGTGACGGACGTGGTGGAGATCTTCGCCCGGCTGGCACGGGAGGTGCCCTCCCGCCTGGTGATGGTGGGCGACGGGCCCGACCGGCCCCGGGCCATGGAGCGGGCCGAGGAGCTGGGCGTGGCGGACCGCGTCCTCTTCCTGGGGAAGCATGCGTCGGTGGACGAGCTCCTGTCGTGCGCCGACCTGTTCCTCCTGCCCAGCGAGAACGAGTCGTTCGGCCTGGCCGCGCTGGAGGCCATGGCCTGCGGCGCCCCGGTGGTGGCGAGCCGCGTCGGCGGCGTGCCCGAGGTCGTGCCCGACGGGGTGGGTGGCTGCCTCCTGGCGCCGGGAGACGTGGAGGGAATGGCCGCCGCGGCGGTGGCGATCCTGACGGACGACGAGCGCTGGCGGGCCCTCTCGGAGGGCGGCCGGCGCCTCGCGGTGGAGAGGTTCGACGTGGAGCGCGTCGTGCCGGTCTATGAAAGCTACTACGAGGAGATTTTGAATCGTGCGACCTGATCGGATCTGCCGCACGTGAGCTGGTGGGAGTCCATCGTCCTCGGGTTCATCCAGGGCGCCACAGAGTTCCTCCCCGTCTCCTCGTCCGGCCATCTGGTGATCGGACAAGCGCTCCTCGGCCTCTCCATCCCCGGCGTGTTCTTCGAGGTAGCGGTGCACGTCGCGACCCTGCTGTCGGTGCTGGTGGTCTACCGCGCCCGGGTGTGGGGCCTGGTGCACGGCTGCTGCGTGCGGAGGGACCGGGAGTCCTGGGGCTACGTGGGGCTGCTGGCCCTCGCCACCGTTCCCGCGGGACTGGTGGGCGTCCTGTGGAAGGACGACGTGGAGGCGCTCTTCGACAGCCCGGCCGTGGTGGGCTGGGCGCTCCTCGTCACCGGGGCGCTCCTCTTCAGCACGCGCTGGGCGCTGCGGAAGGCCGAGCGGGAGCACCTCACCATGCGGATCGCCCTGGCGATCGGGGTGGCCCAGGCCTTCGCGCTGATCCCGGGCATCTCGCGTTCGGGATCCACGGTGGTGGCCGCGCTGTGGCTCGGCGTCGCACCGGTCGAGGCGGCGGCGTTCTCCTTCCTCATGTCCATTCCGGCCATCGGCGGGGCGGCGGTGCTCTCGGTGCCCGATCTCCTCACGGGGGGGCCGGGGGTCTCCACCACCGCCCTGGCGCTGGGCGCCGTGGCCGCGGCGGTCACGGGCGTCCTGGCGATCCGCACCTTCGTGGTCATGCTGAAGAATCGCTCCTTCCCGGCGTTCGCGTGGTACTGCTGGGCGGCGGGCGGCGCCTTCCTGGTGTGGGTGGCGTTCGGCATGGGGCTGGGATGAGCGGCGCCGCGGGCGCCGCCGACGGCGAGACCCTGGGCACGCTGGTGCGCCTCGCCCTGGCGGAGGACGTGGGCGCCGGCGACTGGACCACCCTGTGGACGGTGTCGGAGGCGCGGCTCGTCCGCGCCGTGGTGGTGGCCAAGCAGGACCTGATCGTGGCCGGGACCGCGGCGGCGGTGGCCGTGTTCGACGCCGTGGACCCGGAGCTCGCGGTGGAGGTGGCGGTCGCCGACGGCCAGCGTGCCGCTGCGGGGGACGTGCTGCTGCGGCTGGCCGGTGGGGCCCGCCCCATCCTCACGGCGGAGCGGACCGCCCTGAACTTCCTCGGCCATCTGTGCGGGGTGGCGACCCTGACCCGCCGCTTCGCGGACGCGGTGCGGGGGACCGGGGCCCGCATCGTCGACACGCGCAAGACGACCCCGGGATGGCGCACCCTGGAGAAGGCGGCGGTGAGGGCCGGCGGCGGGACGAATCACCGGATGGGCCTGCACGACATGGTGCTGGTGAAGGAGAACCACATCGAGGCCGCCGGAGGGCTCGAGGCGGCGGTGGAACGGGTGCGGGAGGCCAACGACGACGGGTTGCCGGTGGAGGTGGAGGTGCGCACGCTGGAGGAGCTCGAGCGCGCCCTGGAGTTGGGCCTGGACCGCGTTCTCCTGGACAACATGGACGTGCCCACGCTCCGCGAGGCGGTGGCGCGGGCCGGCCGCGTCGGGCAGGGAAGGCCTCGTCTGGAGGCCTCGGGCAACGTAACGCTGGACACGGTCCGGGCCGTGGCCGAGACGGGCGTGGACCTCATCAGCGTCGGGGCGCTCACCCACTCGGCTCCCGGCGCCGACCTGTCCCTGCGCGTGGAGGCGTGACGTCGAAGCCGCCGGCTCGCGAAGGCACCTGGGAAGGCGTGCCGGTGGGCGCGCTGGAGAGCCGCTGGGGCGTGCCCCGGCTGGAGGTGCACCCGGAGCTGCCGTCGACCAACGACCGGGCCCGGGACCTGGCGACCTCCGGCGCTCCTCCCTTCACCGTGGTGCTGGCCGATGCCCAGACCGCCGGGCGGGGACGCCACGGCCGCCCCTGGCACTCGCCCCGGGAGGGCGGGCTCTGGATGAGCGTGCTCGTCCGTTCCGGTGAGGGGGCGGCCGCCCGGCGCCTCCTCCCGCTCCTGGTGGGCCTGGCCGCGGCCAGGGCGGTGGAGCGGACGGCGCCGGGTGTGCGGGTGGGGCTCAAGTGGCCCAATGATCTCCAGGTGTCGGGGCGGAAGCTGGCGGGCGTGCTCTGCGAAGCGGCCCCGGGAGGAGCCATGGTGGTGGCGGGTGTGGGGGTGAACGTGCGTCGGGACGCGGCTCTGCCCGTCGACGTGCGGGCCACCGCGACGTCGGTGGAGCGGGAGGCAGGCGCGCCGGCGGATCGCGTGTCTCTCGCCGGTGCCTTGCTGGAGGAGCTGCGTCGGCTGCTGGACACGCCGGTCCTGCGGTTGGAGGGGGACCTGGCCCGGGAGGTGGCGGAGCGCGACGTCCTGCGCGGCCGGCGGGTGGTGCTGGACGACGGCCGCTCCGGGACCTCCGCCGGGATCGGCCCCGACGGTGCCCTGATCCTGGAGCGCGAGGGCGGCAGGGAGACGGTGGTCGCGGGCAGCGTGCGGCTGGCGTAGAAGGCCCCGCAGCGGATCCACGGAGGAAGGGAGCGAGACCGATGCAGCTCGTCATGGATGTCGGCAACACCGAAACGGTGCTGGGCCTCGTCGAGGGGCGCGACGACCTCCGGGCCCACTGGCGCGTCAGCACCCAGGTGCCACGCACGGTGGACGAGTACGCCCTGCTGCTCCGCTCCCTCGTCGCGGAGTGGGGCCGCACCGACGTCATCCGCCAGGCGGTGCTCGGCTCGGTGGTGCCGGCGGCGTCGAGCGTCCTGACCGCAACGCTGCAGCGTTTCGTGAACGGACCCATCCACGTGGTGGGTCCCGAGTCGCGGCTTCCCATCCGCCTCGACGTGGAGGAGCCGCGGACGGTGGGGGCCGACCGCATCGTGAACACGCTGGCGGCGCGGATCCTCTACGGTCGGGACACGATCGCGGTCGATCTGGGGACCGCCACGACCTTCGACCTCATCACCGCCGACGGGGTCTTCATGGGAGGCGTCATCGCGCCCGGCGTATCGGCGGGCCTGGAGTGGCTCGGGCGCCGCACCGCCAAGCTGCCCCGGGTCGAGCTGACGCCGCCGGCCTCGAGCATCGGTCGTCGAACCGAGACCTGCATCCAGAGCGGCATCTTCTACAGCGCCGTGGACGCGGTGGACGGCATCGTGCGCCGCGTGCGGGAGGAGTGGGGCCGCCCCGACCCGCTGGTCGTGGCGACGGGAGGCTTCGCCACGATCGTGGGCCCGCATTGCGTCACGGTGGAGAAGGTGGAGCCGTTCCTCACCCTCTACGGCCTGGCCATCGCGGGGGAGCACCTCTCGGGCGACGCGTAGGCACTGCGGCCCGCCCGGCCCCCCGGTCCGGCGGAGACGGAGAAGGCCGACGCCCACCTGAGACTCAGCCGGGCGCCCGTTCCCGGAGGCGGCGAGCGTACCACGCGACCCAGGCGTCGGACCAACCCAGCCACCGGCTGGCGATCACGGTGCGGCGCACGTCGGCGCGGCCGATCTTGGTCTCCTCCTCGAAGACGCTCGGGTTGTCCGCACTCACGGCGAGCGTGCGCACCGCGAAGAAGTACGGGAGGAGGCAGAAGAGGCGCACCCCGTGATGGCGCGCGGGGATGCCGGCGACGTAGCGCCTCGCCGCCTCGAGGTGTCCCTCCGCCTTCTCCACGAGCCGCGCCAGCACCACCCGCTCCGCGTCGCGATCCCGCCGGCCCTGGAACAGGGCCGCGGGATCCGCGCCCGACGCCGGCACGAACGCCCTGGGCACGAACACCCATCCGCGGGTCCAGTCGGCGTGCAGCCCCCGGATGACGTTGACGGTCTGGAGCGCGAGGCCGAAGTCGCGCCCAAGGGCCATCATCGACGCCCTGCGGCGATCCACCGCCGGGATGTCCAGCGCGAACAGCTCCGTCAGGAGCCAGCCGACCCGTCCGGCGACCTCGTGCATGTAGTCGTCGAGGTCGGCCTCGTCGCCGATGTCCGGGCCGCGCAGCGCCCAGCGGGCCATTCCCCGGGTCGAATCGGCGACGTGACGCCCCACGATCTCCCGGGCTGCGGGGCGTAGCCCCCGGAGAGCCTGGTGCACGGCTTCCGCGTGCCGCGCCACGAGCGCGTCGGGGGTGCCGTCCTCGGCGGCTTCCAGGGCCGAGATGAGCCGCGAGTCGGGGGAGGGGACCTCCAGCGCCCGCGCCCACGCCTCCAGGAGCTCGGCCTTGAGCGCCGCCTCCATGGACTCGTTGTCCTCCAGGTAGTCCGAAACCCGCAGGAGGAGATACGCCACCTCGACCTCTCCCCGGAGGGGGCGGGGAAGCAGGTCGATGCCGAGGGCGAACGTGCGGCTCGCGGCGTGGAGGAGCTCGTTGAGCGTGGGCATGAGCGGGACAAGATAGCGGGGTCTGATGAGGCGCTCCAGCCGGGCGTCCCCCGGTCGCGCGGCGCCTCGGGGAACCCTTGACGCCCGAGAGGGGTTCCCTATCTTCAGCAGTGGCTGTTAGCACTCGTTAGGCTTGAGTGCTAGCAAGATACCCAACCACTCCAGAGACACTTTTTCAGGAGGCAGGCACATGGCTGCTACCAAGGCCAAGGCCACGACCAACATCCAGCCGCTGGCGGACCGCGTCGTCGTGAAGCCCCTCGACGAGGGCGAGCAGATGCGCGGCGGGCTCTACATCCCCGACACGGCGAAGGAGAAGCCCCAGCAGGGCGAGGTCATCGCCGTCGGCCCCGGCAAGCTCAGCGAGCAGGGCGAGCGTCTGGCGCCCGACGTGAAGGTCGGCAACAAGATCCTGTACGGAAAGTATTCCGGCACAGAGGTGAACGTGGAGAACGAGGAGTACCTCATCCTCCGCGAGTCCGACATCCTGGCCATTCTCGGCTAGACCGCTGAAATCGAAAACGCTTCGAACACACGCTGAGTTTACCGCAGCACACCCATCAGGAGAGTAGATATGGCAGCCAAGGAACTCGACTTCGACGTAGAGGCGCGTGCGCGCCTGAAGGCAGGCGTCGACAAGCTCGCCCGGGCCGTGAAGGTCACGCTCGGGCCGAAGGGTCGCAACGTCGTGCTGGATCGGAAGTTCGGCTCCCCCACGGTGACCAAGGACGGGGTCTCCGTGGCCAAGGAGATCGAGCTGGAGGACCCGGTCGAGAACATGGGCGCGCAGATGGTGAAGGAGGTCGCCACCAAGACCTCCGACATCGCCGGTGACGGCACCACCACCGCGACCGTGCTCGCCCAGGCCATCTTCGGCGAGGGTCTCAAGAACGTCACCGCCGGCACGAACCCCATGGGCATCCGCCGTGGGATCGACCAAGCGGTCGACGCGGTCGTCGCGGAGCTGAACAAGCTCTCGCAGGCGACCAAGGGCAAGAAGGAGATCGCCCAGGTCGGCGCCATCTCGGCCAACAACGACCAGGCCATCGGCGACCTCATCGCCGAGGCCATGGAGAAGGTCGGCAAGGACGGCGTCATCACGGTCGAGGAGGCCAAGGGCCTCGAGACCGAGCTGGAGACGGTCGAGGGCATGCAGTTCGACCGCGGCTACCTGTCGCCGTACTTCGTGACCGACCCGGAGCGCATGGAGGCCGTGCTCGAGGATCCGCTGATCCTCATCCACGACAAGAAGATCGGCTCCATGAAGGACCTCCTGCCGATCCTGGAGAAGGTCGCCCAGATGGGCCGTCCGCTCCTGATCATCTCCGAGGAGGTCGAGGGCGAGGCGCTGGCCACCCTGGTGGTCAACAAGCTGCGCGGCACCCTCAAGGTGTGCGCCGTGAAGGCCCCGGGCTTCGGTGACCGCCGCAAGGCCATGCTCCAGGACATCGCCGTCCTGACGGGCGGCCAGGTCATCTCCGAGGAGGTGGGCTTCAAGCTCGAGAACGCCGTGGCCAGCGACCTGGGCTCGGCGAAGCGCATCGTGATCGACAAGGACAACACCACGATCGTCGATGGCGCCGGTGAGGCCGACAAGATCAAGGGCCGCATCGAGGAGATCAAGGTCGCCATCGACAAGAGCACCTCGGACTACGACAGCGAGAAGCTGCAGGAGCGGCTGGCCAAGCTGGCCGGCGGCGTGGCGGTGATCAACGTGGGCGCCGCCACCGAGACCGAGATGAAGGAGAAGAAGGCCCTGGTGGAGGACGCTCTCCACGCGACCCGGGCGGCCGTCGAGGAGGGCATCGTGCCCGGCGGCGGCGTGGCGCTCCTGCGGGCCCAGAAGGTGCTCGAGAAGCTCAAGTCCGACCGCGACGACGAGCAGATCGGCATCGACATCCTGCGGCGTGCGCTGGAGCATCCGGTGCGCCAGATCGCGCACAACGCCGGGAAGGAGGGCTCGCTCATCGTGGAGAAGGTGCGGGCCAGCAAGGACGTCAACTTCGGCTACAACGCCCAGACCGACGTCTACGAGGACCTGGTCGAGGCCGGCGTCATCGACCCGACCAAGGTGGTCCGGATCGCGCTGCAGAACGCCGCGTCCATCGCGGGCCTGCTGCTGACGACCGAGGCCGTGATCGTCGACATCCCGGAGGACGAGCCCGCCGGCGGCGGCGGCGGCATGCCGGGCGGCGGAATGGGCGGCATGTACTAGCCGACCCTTCCCCCCGGAAGTCCGGAGGCCCGGTTCCCCTCGCGGGGGCCGGGCCTTCGCGCGTGTGGGGGTCCCCGGGGAAGACGTGGCGCGGAGCGGGCGAGGTCCGTCGGACCGGCTGCGCGGGTGGCCACGCTGGAGCCGGTGGGGACGGAGTACCAGAGGGTGCCCGAAATGGAGGAAAGAAGGCGTGGACCGCAGGAAACGTTCCGGGGCCGTTGGTCCGGCGTGATCCTTGCGAATCCCCAGGGGCGAGGGCCGCCTGGAAGGGGCGGTCCCTTCCGATGCGCGGGAGAGCCCGTGAACCACCGTCTTTGGACACTGGAGCGGGGGGAGGGGCCCCTGGTCGCGGTCGCCCTCCACCACGGGCACGCGGTGCGGCCCGACGTGGCCGACGCCCTCGCCATCGATCCCGCCGATCGCCTGCGGGAGGAGGATCCGTATACGGGCCTGTGGACGGCCGTCGCGCCCACCCGCCTGGTCGTGCATCGGTCGCGCTTCGAGGTGGACATGAACCGGCCCCGGCACGAGGCGGTCTACGACCGGGAGGTCTGGGGCCTCACCGTCTGGAAGGGGGCGGGGCCCCCGCCGGACGTGCGGGAGCGCTCCCTGCGGCAGTACGACGCGTTCTACGAAACCCTGGAGGCGGTCGTGCGCGATCGGGTCCGCCGGCACGGGCGGGTCGTCGTGCTGGATCTGCACTCCTACAACCACCGCCGCGGGGGACCCTGGGGCCCGGAGGCGGACCCCGCCGACAACCCCGACGTGAACCTGGGGACCGGCTCGCTGGACCGGGAGCGGTGGGGCGGGGTGGCCGACGCCTTCGTCCACGCGCTGCGGGGGAGGACGGTGCTCGGGCGACGCCTGGACGTGAGGGAGAACGTCCGCTTCCAGGGCGGCTGGTTGTCCCTCTGGGTGCACCGGACCTTCCCCACGTCCGCCTGCGCCCTGGCGGTCGACGTGAAGAAGTTCTTCATGGACGAGTGGAGCGGCAGGGCCGAGCCCGACGCCCTGCATGCGATCAGGGACGCCCTGGGCGGCGCCGTGAGGCCGGCCATGGAGGCGCTGGGCGGCCGGGAGGCGGCCTGACATGGGTAGCGCATTCGTGGACGAGCTCCCGGCGCGGGACGCTCCGGAGACTCCGCCGGGCGAGCGGATGGTCGCCGTGGCCCGCGCGGCCCGCGCGCATCTCGCCGACGGCGCCAGCTTCCGTGCCGTGCTTCCCGGCGACGGAAAGCTGTACCTCGACCGCATGCTCCCCTTCCTGGCGGCCTATCGCTCGCCCCCGGGCCATTCCGATGCGGGCGCGTCGAGCCTCGCGGACGCGCTCGCCTCGCATCTGATCGGGCCGGGAGAGGAGGACCTCCAGGAAGGCCTGGACGCCATCGTGGTCGAGGTGGTCGCAACGGGTCGGGCGATGCTGGGCGACTTCCTCCTCGTGGAGCTGTGGACGGAGCCGGAGGACGAGGGTGAGGACGGGATCGAGTCGCACGTCGACGAGCGGCCGCGGCCGGCGGTCGTCCGCGTCGTGGCCGAGGGCCCTGTCGCGCCCCCCGAGGCGGAGGCCCTCAAGGACGCGCTGGAGGCCCTGCGCCTCTGCCCCGAGAACGGCGGTGACCTGGGCGTGCCGCCGCACCTGGACGAGGTGGTGCTGGAGCTCAGGGAGAGGGTCTCGCCGCCCGGGCTGGCGCCGCTCGCCGCCGGCGAGACGTGCGTGCGCATCGGCATCGAGGTGTCGCCGTTCTTCCGTCGCGCCTCCACGGGCAAGCCGTACCCCCGCGTCCTTTCGGCCTTGCGGCGCGAGCTCGGACGCGCGGTGGAGCAGGCGGTGTTCGGCTTCGCCCACGAGCGGACGTCGCTGGACGTGGCCCACCCCACCGCGCTGGCCCGGCGGGTGGTGGATCGTCCGACGCGGCACGTGGACGCGCGCCTGGGGGAGATCTACGGCGCGTTCGACACCTTGCTCCAGGTGACGCCCACGAACGCCGACGAGGCGTGGGAGTGCTTTCGCGACGGGGGCTTCGAGCGTGCGCCGCGGCTGTGCTACCGGCCCCTCCCGTTCGACCCCGAGGAGACGAAGCGGCGGCTCTTCCACGTGCCCATCGAGCACGTGGAGGATCCGCTCCTGAACCACCTCTTCCGGGAGAAGCAGGAGGAGCTCGACCGTGAGATCTCGCTGGTGCGATCCCTGGCGACCCGGGCGTTCCGCTGGGCAGCCTACCAACTCCACGGTGTCGTGGACGACGCGCTCCTCGCCTTGGCCCACGGCATCCTGGAGCGGCTGCCGCCGCGCGGCGCCACCGAGGAGGAGGAGCCCGCGGCGGGCTACGTCGACGCCCCCGCCTTCGCGCGGCTGGCGCTCCGCGAGATCGACCACTACCGCGCCCTGCTCCCGGACTTCGAAGGGAGCGTGGAGATCCGCGACGACCTGGCGTCGGGGCTCATGGTCAGCAAGGGGGTTCTCCTGGTGAGCAGCAGCCTGCGCATGCCGCGACGGCGGGTGGAGGCTCTCGTCCAGCACGAAGTGGGTACCCACGTGGTGACGCACGCCAACGGCGCCCGCCAGCCGCTGCGCCTGTTCGCGGCGGGCCTGGCGGGGTACGAAGCCCTGCAGGAGGGCCTGGCCGTGCTGGCCGAGCACCTGGCGGGCGGGCTCACGCGCCAGCGGGTGAGGGTGCTGGCGGCGCGGGTGGTGGCCGTGCACGCCATGATCGAAGGCGCGAGCTTCGTGGACACGTGGCGCCTGCTGGCCCGGGAGCACGGCTTCGCACCCCGCACGGCGTTCGTGGTGACGCTGAGGGTGCACCGGGGCGGCGGCCTGACCAAGGACGCCCTCTACCTGCGCGGGCTGCGGGACCTGCTGGCCTACCTGGGGGATCGGGGCTCCCTCGACCCGCTGCTGGTGGGCAAGGTGGGTCTCGACCACGCCGAGGCGGTCCAGGAGCTCGTGCTTCGTGGCATCCTCAGGCTTCCCGGGGTCAAGCCCCGCTATCTCACCGGCGACGACGCGGCGGCGCGCCTGCATGCCTGCCGCGGCGCCGACGTGCTCGCCCTCGTCGACGATCTGGCCGCGTGACGGCCCACAGGAGATCTGATGCCCATGCGCCTCGCGTTCTTCATCAACGACCTCGCCAGTGAGCTCGTCGTCTACACGACGACGCTCCTCGCGCGTGCCGCGCTGCGGCGGGGCCACGACGTGTGGTACGTGGACGTCGACGGCTTCAGCTACGAGGCGGACGGCATCCTGCGCGTGTGCGCCCACGCGGCGCCGGGTCGCGGGTACAAGTCGGACGAGACGTTCCTCGCGGCGGTGCGCGGGGAGGACGCCGTCGTGGAGTGGCTGGACACGGCGAGCCTCGACGCCCTCCTCCTGAGGAACGACCCGGCCGCGGACACCGAGAAGCGCCCGTGGGCGCCGAACGTGGGCATCCTCTTCGGACAGATGGCCGCCCGTGAGGGGGTGCTCGTCCTCAACGACCCCGAGGGCCTGTGGGGCGCCCTCAACAAGATGTACCTGCAGCGCTTTCCCGAGGAGGTGCGGCCGCGCAGCCTCATCACCCGCAGCCCCGAGAAGCTTCGGGAGTTCGTGAAGGGGGAGGCGGGAGGCGCGGTCCTCAAGCCCCTCCACGGCTCCGGGGGACAGGACGTGTTCCTCGTCCGCGAGGACGACCATCCCAACCTCAACCAGATCATCGAGGCCGTGAGCCGGAAGGGCTACATCCTCGCCCAGGAGTTCCTTCCGGCCGCCACGGAGCGCGACGTCCGCCTGTTCCTCCTGAACGGGCGGCCCCTCGAGGTGGACGGCAAGGTGGCGGCGTTCAGCCGCCTGGGCTCCGACGGCGACCTCCGGACCAACATGTCGGCGGGGGGCTCGGCCGAGCCGGCCAAGGTGACGGCGCGCATGCTCGAGCTGGCCGAGCTCGTCCGGCCCCAGCTCGTGAAGGACGGGATGTTCCTGGTGGGGCTCGACATCGCGGGGGACAAGCTCATGGAGATCAACGTCTTCAGCCCCGGTGGCCTGAGGAGCGCCAGCGCGTTCGAAGGCGTGGACTTCGCCCAGCCCGTTCTCGACGCGGTGGAGGCGAAGGTGGAGCACCGCCGGCACTACGGATCGAAGGTGAGGAACCGCGAGCTGGCGACGCTGTGAAGCGCACGTTCCTCGAAGTCTGGGACCGTCTCCGCGGCAGCTACTGGCTCGTCCCCGGTGCCATGGCCCTCGGCGCCGTGGTCCTGGCCGGGGCGGCGATATGGAGCGACCTCACGTGGGCGGAGGGCCTCCTGGCCGACCGGATGCCCTGGCTGGTCTACAACCACCCCGAGGGCGCCCGCGCGCTCCTCACCAGCATCGCCGGGTCCATGATCACCGTGGCCGGCGTCACCTTCTCCATCACCATCGTGGCGGTGGCCTACGTCTCGTCCCAGCTCGGCCCCCGCGTGCTGGACGCGTTCATGCGCGACCGGGGCAACCAGGCCACGCTCGGCACCTTCATCGCCACGTTCATCTACTGTCTCCTGGTGCTGCGGACCGTGCGCTCGCCCGAGGAGGACGGCGTCGGGTTCGTCCCCGAGATGGCGGTGCTGGTGGCCTTCTTCATGGCGCTGGCCAGCGTCGGGGTGCTGATCTACTTCATCAACCACGTGCTGCTCTCCATCCACGCCTCCCACGTCATCGCGGCCATCGGCCACGACCTGGAGGCCAAGATGGAAGCCATCTTCCCCGAGCCCCTGGACCACCACGCGGGCGATGACGACGACGACGAGGAGGCCGTCCGGGTGCCCGCTGCGCTCAAGGAGGAGGGCGTTGCCCTCCGGGCCCGGGACGCGGGATACGTCACCCACATCGGACAGGAGGACCTGGTGAAGCTGGCCCGCGACCGGGACCTGGTGGTGGAGATCCTGGTCCGGCCGGGGGCCTTCGTCCGCGTGGGCACCGAGCTCCTGCGGGTGCACCCGGCGGGCAACGCCGACGAGAAGGCGAAGGAGGAGATCCTGGAGGCGGTGCACGTCGGCCGTCGCCGCACCCAGACGCAGGACGTCCTCTTCCTGGTCAACGAGCTGGCCGAGCGTCACCTCGCCTACCCGGTGCTGTTCTACTTCCACAGCATCGAGCGACACACGGCGATCGGTCCGAGCATCGCCGTCCTCGACGAGACCCTCACCGTGCTCGACTGCTGCGCGCCAGGGGTGCAGATGAAGTCCTCGAGCGTGGTGCCGGTCCGGGCGGCGATCACCGAGTTCCTCGACACCCTCTACAAGGCGTTCATCGCGGCTGCCGAGACACCGCTGCCGCGCCCAGACGTCCCCGGGCTGCGGGACCTGGGGATCCCGATGATCGAGGACGACGAGGTGGACGAGGCGCTGGAGGGTCTGGACGGCCGCCGTCGTCTGCTCCGGGCGATGGTCGAGCACGATGCCTGGGACTGGGACGAGATCTCGCGGGGCGCCTGGACCGAGGGCTGGGCCATGGAGCTCCGCGACCGCGCCCGGTCCTAGAAGAAGATCGACCGCCGGCCCATGAGGTT
>JAHWKH010000180.1 GCA_019347995.1 Gemmatimonadota bacterium
CCTCCGGCGCACCCGACGGTGGGAACGCCGTGACAGCCTGTGCGCTGCGCTCGAGGACCGGGGTGGCCCCTCGGTCGTCGAGGCTCGCGTGCGTCGCCTGCTCGAGGCGACGCTCCTCGAGTCCATCGGACGGCCCCGCCACCCCGGCGAGCGGGCGATGGCGGCGTGGGAAGGCTGGAACCCCGCCGCCGGATTCTTCCACTCGGCGACCCGGGACCAGCTCTACACGGGACCGCCGGCGGAGCCCTCCCACGGTGGCCTCGTGAGCGCACGGACGGAGCCGCCGGTGCTCAAGCGGATGGAGGGCCCGCGCACGCCGCTGCCGGCGTACGAACGGGACGACGAGCTCTCGGCCACCCTGCGGGCGAGGAGAACCTGGCGCCGCTTCGGGAGCGGTCCGATCCCACACGAGTCCCTCGCGCGGCTCCTCGGGGCGACCTGGGGCGTGCAGGCGTGGGTCGGCGATCCACCCGCTGCCCTCAAGACGTCCCCCTCCGGCGGCGCCAAGCACGCGCACGAGGCGTACGTGGTGGCTCGCGACGTGGAGGGCCTCGGCGCCGGCACCTACCACTACGACCCGGATCGGCACGAGCTCGTGGGGCTGGACGCCCCGGCGGACGTGGATCCCGTTCCCTTCCTGGCCGGGCAGGCCTGGTTCGAGGGCGCGGCGGCGCTGGTCTTCATGACGTGCGTCTTCGAGCGCATCCAGTACAAGTACCGGTTCGCGCGAGCGTACCGGGTGGCGCTCATGGAGGCGGGCCACCTGGCACAGACCTTCCTGCTCGTCGCCACCCAACTGGGCCTGGCGCCGTTCTGCACCGCCGCGCTCGCGGACTCGGCGGTGGAGGCCCACCTGGGCCTGGACGGGGTGCGGGAGACCGTCCTCTACGCGGTGGGTGTCGGCGTCCGGCCCGACGGCGTCGCGTGGGCACCCCGGCCGTCGCCGGAAGAGGCCCCCTGGCCGACGGAGGAGGCGCTTCCCCGGTGGCGCCTGCCCACCCACGCGGGCGGCAGCGGACCCCATGGCGAGGAGCCGTGAAGGTCGTCCTCGACATGCAGGACCGGCGGCCCATCTGGTCCATGCCGCCCTGGGTGCCCGGCCGCCTGCGGGAGGCGCTCCCTTCCGACGGCGAGCTCCACGTCGTAGACCTTCCCGCCGACGGCTCCGGGGACGGCACCGCCCGCGTGGCCCCCGAGGTCCTCGACGCGGTCGCCGACGCCGACGCCTATCTGGGCTTCGGGATCCCTGAGGCGGTGCTGGAACGTGGGCGGCGGCTGCGCTGGGTCCATTCGGGGTCGGCGGGCGTGGGTGGCTCCCTCACCCCCACGTTGTTCCGCCGTTCGGAGGTCGCCTTCACGAACTCGGCGGGCATCCATGCGCCGCCCATTGCCGAAGGCGTGGTGGGCGCGCTCCTCCACTTCGCCCGGGGCTTCGACCTCGCGGTGCGCGGACAGGCCGAGGGGCGGTGGGTGCAGGAGCGCTTCTACGAGGCCGACGCCCCCGTGGGCGAGCTGGCCGGCTCCACGGTGGGGATCGTCGGCTATGGCGGGATCGGCCGCGAAGTGGCGCGGCGCGTGGTGCCCGTGGGCGCGCGCGTGCTGGCCCTCAAGCGGACGCCGCCGGCCTCTCCGACCGCCGACGTGCCTTCGCTGGTGGACGGGGTGGCGTTTCCCGGCGCCGTCGAGCTCCTCCACGGCCAGGAGGGCTTCCGGCGGCTGCTCCGCGAGAGCGACGCCGTGGTGGTCTGCGTGCCGGAGACGGAGGCCACACGCGGTCTGATGGACGCCGGGGCGCTGGCTCTCATGAAGCCGTCCGCCGTCCTCGTCAACGTCGCGCGGGGCGGTGTGATCGACGAGGAGGCCCTCGTCGAGGCGCTCCGGGCCGGCCGCCTCCGGGGCGCGGCGCTGGACGTCTTCACCTCGGAGCCGCTGCCGGAGGACCACCCGCTCTGGTCGCTGCCCCGCGTCCTCCTCACGCCCCACGTGAGCGGGGTGACCCGCGGCTACTGGACGAGGGAGGTGGAGTTGATCGTGGACAACCTGCGGCGGCTCCGGGAAGGACGGCCGCTGTGCAACCTGGTCGATCGCGAGGAGGGGTACTGAGCGCATGGCGCCGGGGTCGGCCGTCCGACCCGCTCCGGGCCGGGGAGGAGGTGCTCCGGCGCGCCTATCGGGTCCTGCACGCCGCCGGGGTGGTCGCGCTCCTCGTGCTGGGGCTGATGGCGTGGCTCGGCGCGACGTCAGGCAACGGCCTCGGCCTCGTGGCGCTTCTCGCGTGGGCGGCCGCGGCGGTCGTAGCTGTCCGTGGCCGCGCGTCCCGGGTGCTGCCCACACCGGGCCCGGATCCGTCGGGAGATCGGGCCATCGACGTGCGCGTCGAGCCCGTCGTGGTGACGCTCGGCCCGGGGGAGCTGGAGCGGGCGCGCCGCCTCCGGGCCGCAGGGTCCACGCTGGTGGAGATCGCCGAGGCGCTCCGGCCCGCCCACGCCGCCGATCCGGCGACGGCCCGCGGCGCGCTCCTGTCCGCGCTGGAGCGGGTGCTGGACGGGTCCTGAGCCTTCACTCCCCGGCCTTGAGCTCGTCCCACAGCCGGTCGAGGGCCTCCAGCCCCGCGTCCTCCATGCGTATGCCCCGCTCCCGCGCCAGGGCTTCGAGCCGCTCGAACCGCCGGTGGAACTTGCGGTTGGCCCGGTCCAGCAGGGTGGTGGCGTGGCCGCCCCCCAGACGGGTGAGGTTCACGACGGCGAACAGGAGGTCGCCGAGCTCCTCCTCCACCGCGTCCGCCGAGCCGCCGTCCAGCGCCTCGCGGACCTCCTCCAGCTCCTCGGCCACCTTGTCCCAGGCGCCCCTGGCGTCGTCCCAGTCGAAGCCCACGCCGCTCACCCGCTCCTGAATCCGGTGCGCCTTGGTCAGCGGATCCAGCCCGCGCGCGAGCCCGGAGAGGACGCCGTCCTCGTCCCGCCGCTCGCGGGCCTTGAGCGTCTCCCAGGCCTCCTTCTCACCCAGCCCGAAGAGGTGGGGGTGGCGCCGGCGCATCTTCGCCTCGAGCCGCTCGGCCACGGACACGGCCGAGAACGCTCCCCGCTCCTCGCCCAGCACCACCTGGAAGGCGAGGTTCAGAAGGAGGTCCCCCAGCTCCCCCTCCAGGGCGCCGTCCTCCCCGCCCCGGATGGCGTCCACCACCTCGTGCGACTCCTCCAGGAGGTGGGGAACCAGGCTCTCCGGGGTCTGCGCCCGGTCCCAGGGGCAGTGGACGCGCAGGAAGCGGACGAGGGCCAGCGCCCGATCCAACGCGCCTGCGGTGTCTTGCTCCTCGGTCATTTTTCCCCATCTTTCGCGGGCTCGGGGGCCACGGCGCGCTCCCTGCGGGAGCCCCGCGGCCGGACCGGCAGGTACACTCCCGCCCGGGCGCGGGTCCGGCCCCGGCGCCTTCTCCCGATCCCGGCCCACGCGGCTCGCCCCACGACCCGGACAGCCTCCCAATGAGCGACCGCCGCACCCGGGCGTGGATCGAGGTGGACGCCGCCGCGCTGCGGCGCAACCTGGGACGGGTGCGGGATGCGGTGGGCGAAGGCGTCGGCGTGATCCCCATGGTCAAGGCCGACGCCTACGGCCTCGGGATCGATCGGATGGTGGGGCTCATGGAGCCGGAGTCTCCACGGGCGTACGGCGTGGCCACCGTGGAGGAGGGACGGCGCCTGCGCGAGCTCGGGGTGGAGCGAGAGGTGCTGGTGGTGGCACCGGTGCCCCCGGGATCGTACCAGGACGCGGTGGAGTCGGGGCTCACGCTGTGCATCTCCCATCTGGAGGGCCTGCGTCGGCTCGAGGAGGCCGTGCGGCGCACCAGCATCGCGGCCGATTTCCACGTCGAGGTGGACACGGGGATGGGTCGGGCGGGCTTCGACTGGCGCGACGCCGCCACGTGGGGCCCCGTGGTGGGGGCGGCCCACGGCGATCGGATTCGCTGGACCGGATGCTTCACCCACCTCTACTCCGCGGACGGGGCCGACCCGGCGCCCACCAGGCTGCAGGAGCGGCGGCTGCGGGACACGCTGCGCGCCGTGCCCGCGCCGACGGAGGACTTTCTCGTCCACGTGCTCAACAGCGCGGGCGCGCTCAGGGTGCCCGAGCTGGGAGCCGGGGCGGTCCGCCCGGGGATCTTCCTGTACGGAGGCGTGGCCGGAGAGGGACTCCCGGCGCCCGATCCCGTGGTGACGCTGCGGGCGCGGGTGGTGCACGTGCGCGAGGCGCCGCCCGGTAGCACCGTGGGCTACGGAGCCACGCACGCCGCCCGGGGATGGGAGCGCTGGGCCACCCTGGGGATCGGCTACGGCGACGGGTTGCCACGCGCTCTGGGCAACCGCGGCCACGCCCTCCTGAAGGGCCGCCGCTGTCCCATGGTGGGGCGCGTGTCGATGGACGTGACGGTGGTAAACCTTTCGAACGTTGGCGGTGTAGAGCTTGGCGATGTCGCCACCCTCGTGGGCGAGGACGGCGGCGATCGCATCACACTGGAGGAGGTGGCGGGGCTGGCCGGCACGATCAACTACGAGATCCTCACCGGTCTCTCCCGCAGGCTTCCGCGCGTCTGGATGGACGATGGCGCGGCGTGACGGCCTTCTCGCCCGGGCCCGCGAGGTCCGTGAGCGTGCGCACGCTCCCTACTCCGATTTCCGCGTGGGCGCGGCCCTCGAGGCCGAGGACGGCTCGGTGCACACGGGCTGCAACGTGGAGAACGCTTCCTACGGTCTCACCGTCTGTGCCGAGCGCGGAGCGGTCTCGGCGGCCGTGGCCGCGGGGCACACGCGCTTCAAGGCGCTGGCCCTGAGCACGAGTGGGGAGCGGCCCGTGCCTCCGTGCGGCGCGTGTCGGCAGGTCCTGGCGGAGTTCGCACCCGATCTGCCCATCGCGTCGGAGGCCGGCGGAGAGGTGGTGGAGTGGACCCTCGGTGAGCTATTCCCCCGGCCGTTCCGCGGCCGGCCCCGGTCCGGGAGCGGCGGCACATGACCGTCGTCCCGTTCGACGAAGAGAGGCTTCGAATTTGAGAAGACGGCTCTGGCCCGGTGCGGCGCTGCTCGCCGCGGCGGCCCTGGTGGCGTGCGACGACGAGGACGACGACAACGGCGTCGGTCCGGACGACGACGGCGCGGCTTCGGTGCGGGCGACGGACAGCCCGGACGGCTCGCCGGCGGAGATGAAGACCGTGGGCGAGCCGCCCATCAGATCAGGGTGGAGAGATACCAGATGGCGAGAAGTACGAGAGCGAGCCCGACGAGAAGCCGGCCGAGGCGCGGCGGACGCGTCGGTCCGATCGTGTCTCGCTTACGCTCGCGCCGTATACGTAGCAGCGACATGGCGCTCGATTCGTTCCACGATCTCGAGGGCGACGGCGAGAGCCCGCCGGCCGTCCTCGCCCGAAACCTTCACCGGTTGATCCTCCTGCACGGCCGCCACGAACGATTCCAGCTCGGCCCGGAGAGGCTCCTTGCCATCTCCCCCGAGCTCCACGCGCTCCACGATTTCCTCCAGCTGCGGCAGCTCGGGAGCGGGGTTTCCCAGCACTCCGCCCTCGCGAATGCGCAGGAACTCGCCGGTGCCGGCAGCCAGGTCCAGGCTGAGGTAGCCGGACGGCTGGAAGAGCCGGATCTTGCGCATCCGCTC
>JAHWKH010000181.1 GCA_019347995.1 Gemmatimonadota bacterium
GCTTCGGCGCGGTGCGTCTCGTCGTGACCCTGACCGGCCCCGAGTCGGAGGAGCGTTACCAGCAGCTCCGCGAGGCCGTCGACGCGCACTGCCCGGTGCTCGACCTCTTCGCCAACCCCACGCCCATCGCCGTCACCGTTCGCAAGGGCTGATTCGTCGTCCCCGGCGCGGATTACTCCGCGTCGGGGGCCGAGGCCGGCTTGCGCGCCCGGCGCGAGCGGCTCGGCGCCTTCGCCGGCTTCCGGGCCCGCGCCTGCCCGAGCCGGTCGCCGCTGCCCGGCAGACGGCGGCTCCCCGATGCTTCGGCCGCCACCGCCGAGGAGGCGGAGGAGCACACCGTGCGCATGCTGGGCGTCTACCGGAAGTTCATGGAGCAGTGGATGGCCATGCCGGTGGTGACGGGCCTCAAGAGCGAGTCGGAGAAGTTCGCCGGCGCCGTGCGCAGCTACGCCCTGGAGGCCCTCATGCAGGACGACCGGGCGCTGCAGGCCGGGACGTCCCACTTCCTGGGACAGAACTTCTCGAAGGCGGCGGGCCTCACGTTCCAGACCGAGGAAGGCGAGGAGGAGCACGCCTGGAGCACCTCATGGGGGGTCTCCACCCGTCTGGTGGGCGGGCTCGTGATGACCCACGGCGACGACGAAGGCATCGTCGTTCCGCCGAAGCTGGCCCCCACGCAGGTGGTGGTGGTGCCCATCACCGGCCGGGACGAGGCCAAGAACGCGATCGTCCACGAGAAGGCCGACGCCCTCAAGCGCATGATCCTCGACCAGGGCGTGCGCGTGAAGGTGGACCACAGGGAGCACCTCTCCTCGGGCGCCAAGTTCTACGAGTGGGAGCGCAAGGGCGTCCCGTTCCGCGTGGAGGTGGGCCCCAGGGACATCGACAAGGAGCAGGCGGTGCTGGTGCGCCGCGTGGCGGCCGAGCCCCGCGCCGGCGAGGCCGAGGGGAAGCGGAAGGAGTTCCTCCCGCAGCACCACCTCGTCTCCATGCTGCCGGAGCGGCTCGACCACTTCCAGCGGGCGCTGCTGGACGGGGCGCGGGCGCGCCGGGAGGCCAGCAGCCACCGGGGCGTCACCGACTGGGGCGAGATGAAGGAGATCCTGGAGTCGAAGGGCGGCTTCGTCTACACGGGCTGGAGCGGCGATCCGGCGGTGGAGGCGCGGGCCAAGGAGGAGATGAAGGCGACGATCCGCGTCATACCCGACGAGGAGTTCCGCTCGGAGACGCCTCCCGGGCGCTGCATCTCGGGTGAGGGAGACGCGAAGATGGAGGTGATCTGGGCCCGTGCGTACTGACGGGGGTCCTCCCGGCTTCGAGGCCACGCCGCGCGAGGCGGCCATGGTCCGTCCCTTTCCCCGCCTGGGCGGGGAGATCCATTGCGGGAGCGTGCCGATCAGCGAGCTCGCCGATCGCTACGGGACCCCCCTGTACGTGTACGACCTCGAGCTCGTCGAGGAGCGCTACAAGGCGTTCGCCCGGGCGTTCGACGAGGTGAACCCGCTGGTGGCGTACTCGGTGAAGGCCAACGGCGGCCTCGCCATCCTGCACCGCCTCGCCAGCCTGGGGTCGGGCGCCGACATCGTGAGCCTGGGGGAGCTGTACCGGGCCCGGCGCGCCGGCATCCCCGCGGGAAAGATCGTCTTCGCGGGCGTGGCCAAGACGGTGGAGGAGATGCGGGCGGGGATCCACGAAGGGATCTACGCGTTCAACGTGGAGGGGAGGGGGGAGCTGGAGCGGCTCGACGCCGTGGCCACGGAGATGGGAGCGAGGGCGCCGTTCGCGATCCGCGTGAACCCCGACATCCACTCGCCCACCCCCCACGAGTACACGCGCACGGGCCACGCCGAGAGCAAGTTCGGCGTGCCCGTGGACGAGGCCTACGCCCTCTACCGGTGGGCGCAGGGGCGGCCGCACCTGAAGGCCTGCGGCATCGACGTGCACATCGGCTCGCAGATCCTGGACCCGATGCCGTACTTCCGCGCCCTCTCCACCGTCGCGGACATGGCCGCCGACCTGCGGGGGATGGGGGCGGAGCTGCGCTTCGTCGACATCGGCGGCGGCTTCGGCGTGGGCTACGACGACGAGCCGGGCATGGTCATCGCCGATCTGGCGCGGGCGCTCCTGCCCCTCCTGTCCAGCACGGGCCTGCGCCTCGTCGCCGAGCCGGGCCGGTTCATCGTGGGGGAGGCGGGGGCGCTGGTTACGCGCGTGCAGTACGTGAAGCGCGCCGGCCACAAGACGTTCGTGATCGTGGACGGCGGCATGACCGAGCTCATCCGTCCGAGCCACTACGGCGGCTACCACGCCATCGAGCCGGCCGTCGAATCCGACGACACGGGCGGCGCCGACGAGGTGCTGGTGGACGTGGTGGGCCCCATCTGTGAGTCGGGTGATTTCCTGGCCCGGGACCGCCCGCTCCGGATTCCCGCGGCCGGCGAGCTCCTGGTCGTCAAGACCGCCGGGGCGTACGGGTTCGCCATGGCGTCGAACTACAACGCCCGCCGGCGCCCCGCCGAGGCGCTGGTGGACCGGGGCGACGTGTATCTCGTGCGCCGCCGCGAGTCGCTGGAGGACCTGGTGCGGGGCGAGGTGATTCCCTGGGAAGGATCTCCGGAAGGCTCCTGACCCTCTTCACGAGGCACGTGTGCACGACCACGACCGCATCCTGATCCTCGACTACGGATCGCAGTTCACCCAGCTCATCGCGCGCCGCATCCGCGAGGAGCGCGTGTATTGCGAGATCCACCCCCCGGACCGCTCCCTGGCGTGGATCCGGGAATGGAATCCGAAGGGGATCGTCCTGTCGGGCGGTCCCTCCTCCGTGTACGACCCGGACGTGCCCGCCGCCGAGCCCGGGCTCCTCGACCTGGGCTTCCCCCTGCTGGGGATCTGCTACGGCATGCAGCTCATCGCCCACCTCGAGGGCGCGAAGGTCGTCCCGGGCAAGCGCGAGTACGGCCGCGCCGAGCTGCGGGTGGAAGACGCCAGCGGCGTCTTCGACGGCTTCTCGTCGGAGGAAGCGACGGTGGTGTGGTGCTCCCACGGCGATCACGTGGACACGCCCCCGGAGGGCTACCGGGTCCTGGCCTCCACCGAGACGCTGCCGGTGGCGGCGTTCGCCGACGCGGCCCGCGGCATCTACGGGGTGCAGTTCCACCCCGAGGTCGCCCACACCGTCCGGGGCGACGAGGTGCTGTCGAACTTCCTCTTCGGCGTGTGCGGCTGCTCTCCCACGTGGACCGCGGGCGCGTTCATCGAGGACACCGTCGATGCGGTGCGGCGCCAGGTGGGCGAGGACACGCACGTCATATGCGGCCTCTCCGGCGGCGTGGACTCCTCCGTCGCCGCGGCCCTCGTGCACAGGGCCGTGGGCGATCGCCTGACCTGCGTGTTCGTGGACAACGGGCTGCTACGCAAGCACGAGCGCGAGAGCGTGGAGCGCACCTTCCGCAAGCACATGCACATCGAGCTCGTGGTGGTGGACGCCCGCGAGCGCTTCCTCACGGCGCTCGACGGGATCGTGGACCCCGAGGAGAAGAGGAGGAAGATCGGCAACACCTTCATCCGCGTCTTCGAGGAGGCGGTCCGGGACGCCGGCTCGGGCGCGCGCTTCCTGGTGCAGGGGACCCTCTATCCCGACGTGATCGAGTCGGTGAGCCCCCACGGAGGCCCCTCGGCCACCATCAAGACGCACCACAACGTGGGCGGCCTTCCCGAGGACATGCCCTTCGAGCTGATCGAGCCGCTGCGCGAGCTGTTCAAGGACGAGGTGCGCCACGTGGGCCGGGAGCTGGGGCTGCCGGAGGAGTTCGTGGGACGCCATCCCTTCCCGGGGCCGGGCCTTGGCATCCGTGTGCTGGGCGAGGTCAACGAGGAGCGCCTGGCGGTGCTGCGCGACGCCGATGCCATCTACCTCGAGGAGATCCGCGCCGCCGGCCTCTACGACGAGATCTGGCAGGCCTTCGCCGTGCTGCTGCCGGTCCGGTCGGTGGGCGTCATGGGCGACAGCCGCACCTACGAGAACGTCGTGGCGCTGCGGGCCGTGACCTCCCGCGACGGCATGACCGCCGACTGGTATCCCTTCCCCCACGACGTGCTGGGACGGATGAGCACGCGCATCATCAACGAGGTGGCCGGAGTGAATCGCGTGGCGTACGACGTGAGCTCCAAGCCGCCGGCGACCATCGAATGGGAGTGAGCCGCCCCGGAGGCGCGTGATGGCCCGTCGAGTCGAGGTGCGGGACGGCAGGACCCTGGAGGCGTACGAATCGGTCGCGCACCTGGCTCCGGCGGTCGGCCGTCTGCGGGGCGTGGCCGCGCGGGTGGTCCCCCGGCTGGAGGGCCGCACCGTCTGGATGGTCAACTCAACCGAGAAGGGCGGCGGGGTGGCGGAGATGCTGCCCGGCGTCGTGACCCTGCTGAGGGACCTGGGGGTCGCCACGGAGTGGGTGGTGCTCGAGAGCGACGACCCGGCGTTCTTCCCCCTCACCAAGAACCTCCACAACCTCATCCACGGCGCCGGGCGGCCCGATCTCGGCCCCGGCGACCGTCATCGCTACGAAGCGGTCGTGCGCCAGAACGCCCGCCGGATGCGTCCGTGGCTGGCGCGCGGCGACGTCCTGGCGGTCCACGACCCCCAGCCGATGGGTCTCGCGAGCGCGCTGGAGGACGTGGGGCTGCACGCGCTCTGGCGCTGCCACATCGGCCTGGACGCCGCCACGCCCGAGACCCGGGCGGCGTGGACGTTCCTGGCCCCGTACGCCGCCGCGTACCGGCGCGCGCTCTTCTCGGCGCCGGAGTACGTTCCGGACCTCTTCGCCGGGCGGGCGTCGGTGCTCTTCCCGGCGCTGGACCCGCTGGCGCACAAGAACCGCGACCTCTCGCTCCACAAGCTCGTGGGCGTCCTGGCCAACGCCGCCCTCGCGGCGGCGCCCACGCCCGTGCTCCCGCCCATGTACCCGCACGTCGCGGAGCGCCTGCAGCCCCACGGGGCGTACGCGCCGGCCAACATGTCCGAGGACATCGGGCTGCTGACGCGTCCCATCGTCACGCAGATCTCGCGCTGGGACGCCCTCAAGGGGTGGAGGCCCCTGCTGGATGCCTTCGTATGCCTCAAGGAGAGGGCGCGCGAGGAGCGGGCCGCCCGTGACGAGGGCCCCGTCCACCGTCGGCGCCTCGACCTGGTGCGCCTCGTGCTGGCCGGTCCCGAGCCCGCGGCCGTGGAGGACGACCCCGAGAGCAGGGAGGTGCTGGAGGGGCTCGAAGCGCGCTATCTGGAGCTCCCGCCCCACATACAGCGGGACGTGGCGCTGCTGGCACTGCCGATGGCGGACCGGGCCCAGAACGCCCTCATGGTGAACGCCCTCCAGAGCTCCAGCTCCGTCGTCGTCCAGAACTCGATCCGGGAGGGGTTCGGCCTCACCGTGACCGAGGGCATGTGGAAGGGGGTCCCGGTGCTCACCAGCGCCAAGGCGTGCGGCCCCCGGCACCAGGTGCGCGACGGCATCGACGGCCGGCTCGTGCACGACCCGGCGGACGTGGAGGAAGTGTGCGGGACGCTGGACGCCATGCTGCGCGCCTCCGAGGACCGGGACCGCTGGGGCCGCAACGCCCAGCGGCACGTCCACGACCGCTTCCTGATCTTCAGCCAG
>JAHWKH010000182.1 GCA_019347995.1 Gemmatimonadota bacterium
GAAGGCGAAGAAGCGCGGGTGGTCGATGCTGCCCGCCCGGGGGAGCACGTCGGTGACCGCCCTCTCCAGCACGGTGTCCAGCGGACGGCCTTCCTCCGGAGCGGGCTCCCGCAGAAGGGGCTCCAGCTCCTCCCGGGAGCCGCCGAGCCAGGGCCGATCTCCGGCCAGGCCGGCGGCGCGCTCCACCACCCAGTCCACCACCTGGTAGCCCAGGCGGCGCATCTCCTCGGGGTCCATGTCCAGCGGCGTGTCCAGCGGGGTCCCTCGACGGGTCACGCGGCCTGCCCTCCGTGATCGTCCATGCGGTCCGCTCCGTTGACGCCCCCGGCGCGGGCGTCTAGGGTTCTCCGGCTCCGCCACGGGCGGAGGAGCACCGAACCTGAACGAGGACGGCGGCGCGCGCCACCGGGCGCGGCGGCCGAAGAGGGATTTCGATGGCCACCACGAACGCGCCGCCTGGCGCCACGTTTCGCGTGCTGGACGCCATGGACGCACCACTCCGGGGGCGCATCCTGCGCCTGAGGCTCCACTCGGGGGAGGCGCCTCCCATCAAGGAGCTCAAGGGCTCGCGCATGCGGGCCACCTCGCCCCGGGGCGAGGAGCGGACCCTGCGCGTGGAAGGCTTCGCCGTGTTCGGCGGCAAGACCTCCGACGCGCGCTTCGCCCGCACCGGCCGGGTGGACGTCCACGTGGTGGAGGAGGGGGAGGGGACGCCGGTGGGCATGCGCTGGGAGGTGAGGCCGGCCTGAGGCCCGCTATCTTCTCGGGTCGACGCGCGGCCTCTCCGCGATCCCCGCCGCGGTCGAATCACCGATCCCGGTGCAGACGCGGCTGTCCATCAGGACGGTGGCGTGTACACGTCGACACGGGCAAGAATGGTTTCCGGGCCTTCCCCGCCCCCGATGATGTAGATGCGACCGTCCACGACGGCGACCATGGCCGAGTGGCGAGCCGAGGAGGCGGGTGGAGCAGCGGCCGAGGTCCAGGTCCCGGATCCGGCGTCGAGGACCTGATGATCGACGATGGTCCCCAGGCGGACCATGACGTGCAAGCGACGCTCGCCTCCGGCGGCCGCCAGGAGGAAACCCTCGGCGGCCACCCGGGACACGTCCGTCCAGGCGTCGGTCTCAGCCTCGTAGCGGGTCACGCGCCCCGCCCCGACCGCCCACGCCTCGTCCCCTACGCTCACCAGCGCCTCTCCCCGCGCTGGCCATGGCGCGATGTACCTCCATTCGGCTGAACCGGCGGCCAGGAACGCGGCGGAGTCGCCCGGAGAAGGCGTGAACGCCGCGCCGAGGCGCCCGGCGACGACGCCGCCCTGCGTGGCCACCGCGACCGGTGCCATGCTGAGGATGGGCAACGCCGAGTGGGCCCTCCACGCCTCCTCGCCCTCCCACCACGCCCACACGGAGCGCCGTGGGCTGACGCCGTCCGCCCGGGCGCTCCCCCCCAGGGCCAGGATCGTGTCCCCGACAACCGCGAGCCCTGGAAAGGCAATCCCTTCGGGCAGGTCCGGCAGCCGGTCCCAGCGATCGCCGGCGGGGTCGTACCGAAAGGCTCCGGCCGACGTCTCCGCCGCGCCGGAGCGGGTCACGCCTCCCACCACGTAGACATGCCCACCCATCGTGGCCGCCGCTCCATCCCTCAGGGGAACCGGGAGGGAAGCCGCCGGCGTCCAGGTACCGAGGTCCGGAGGATCCGGGTCGGGAACCGGGGGATCCGTCGCGCCATCGCTTCCGCCACACGACGACAGGAAGGTCGTGATCGCCACCGCGCCCGCCGCGGCTCGAACACGGAGATCGGTCCTCATCGTCCGCCTCCCCTCGCAGGTCCGCGCACCCTCGCTCGGTCGCTGATACGCGAGGCGGAAGGAAGGCGTTACCCCCGGTGCGGAAGCAGCTCGGCCCCGGCTACTCCCCGGGCGTCTCCTCCACCCCCGGCGGCTCCTGGTCGAACGTGTCCCGGAACCACTGCCGGAAGGCCTCCGGCCCCCCCGGATTCTCCCGCAGCCACGCCTCACGCCGGTCCTCGAACTCGTCGGGTCGTGCCGTGAGGATCAACGCGTCGAGCCAGCCGTTCTCCGCGGAGTACATGAGGTGGTCCAGCGGGTCGTACGGGCTGGTGGCGAAGACCGCCCGGCCCAGGAGCCAGGTGTCCGCCACGCGCTCGAGGATCGCCTTCTCCACGCCGTAGGTGTCGCCCACCGGCGCCTCGGGGACGAAGTCCAGCAGCCTCCCCTGACGGTCCATGATGTGCAAGAACGCATAGACCTGGTGGGACGTCAGGGCGTCCGGGTGCGTCCGTTCGTACTCCACGCGGACGGAGTCGGGCGTGACGATGTGCACCGACTCCCATACGTAGGCGGAGCGGGCCGCGGGCTCGCCGATGATCCAGAAGCTCGGGTCCTCCTCGATGACCTCGATGGTGGACGTGAGCCAGCGGTGCACCTCCTCCATGCTGTCGGGGTCGGCGTGGAGGCGCTCGCCGGAGTGCACGATGATGGGCCGCGGCGCGGGAAGCTCGGCCTGGCCTCCTCCGCACGCTCCGGCGGCGAGCGGCGCGAGGAGCGCGGCCACCGTGGCAGCGGAAGCCGACGGGTGTCGTCCTGGGCGGCGGAGCCGTGACGTTGCTCGATGGATCATGTTCGCCCTCCGGCGTGTCCTACCATGTGGATGTGACATTCTTCTTGACACCCCGGGGGCCGCGATGGGAATTGGAGCCCGAGGGGACTACTTCCGAAACAGGATATGACGGCGAAGACCAAGGAACCCCGCGGGGACGACGCACCACGCGAATTTCGCGCCCCGCGCACGATGACGCCCGATGAGCTCGGGGACAATCTCGCCCGCCTCGTGTGGGAGAGCTTCTCCGACTTCATCGCCGACGGCGACTCCGAGATCGCCCTGCGCGAGTTCGGCGTGACGCTGGAGGACGGGGCCCCCGACACCCACGCGGTGGAGGAGGCGCTGATCTTCCTGATGTGGGCCCACACCCGGGGCGTACAGCTCGCGTTCGTCGGGCGCGCGCCCGACGACCTCGTGCGCCGGGGTCTCGACGCCCTCCACCAGGCCGTGTTCGAGGACATGGCCGAGCACGGCACTCCCGAGTCCCAGCTTCCCTTGTTCGAGGTGCGGGTGGGCGCCCGCTACGCCGAGTACCACGCCGCCGCCGAGACCTCCGACGAGAGCCTTGGGGAGGCCGTCATGGTGCACCTCATGGACCGGAGCAACGGCGACGGCCGCCACCCCGGGCTCGCCCGTGCGGTGGCCGATCGGGCCATCGCCGTGACCGGCCCCCTGCGGGACTTCCTCGAGGAGGTCGAGCTGGTGGACTGACATCGCGCCGCCGCTCACCGTCACCCGTCCCCTGGGACGCCGCGGCGGTCGGCGCCGACACCGGTGCCCCGCCACTTGAGGATCTCGAAGGGGCTCCGGCAGCGGCGGCACCAGTAGGTGGCGACGGACGCGTGGGAGCCGAACGCGTTCATGAGCTCGGTCTCCCGCTCTTCGCAGAAGGGGCAGGACGGGGTCGTCGGGAGTCCGGCGCCGGTCACGGCTACTCCACGAAGAGGGCGCGATTGCGGTCACCCCGGGCGCGCTCCACGGCGTCGGTGGAGGGCCGGCCGGGTCCGCGGCCGCGGGTCTCGTCCCACCCCGAGCGGTCGGCTTCCACCGCCCCCGGATCCACGTCCGTGTGCGCCAGCACCGACGCGACGCTCTCCCCGAAGCGCCGCTCCAACGCGTCGGGGGACGCCGTAAGGCCGGCCTCGACGAGCCGGCCGAACGTGGCGTCGTCGGGGGCGAGCCAGGCCAGCGTGCGGGGCAGCATGGCGGCGATGGCCTCGCCGATGCGCGCCTTCGAGGCGTCGGTGCCCGCCGCGAGACGGCGCACCCAGGCGTGCCCCAGATCCCGGTGGAACTCCTCCTCCGCGAGCATCTTGGGCACGCGGCCGCGGGCCTGCTCGTAGCGTCCCTCGGCGAAGCCCTCCAGGGCCGTGGCGAGGGCGCCGTCCACCACGACCATCGCGGCGACCACGTCGGCCCAGTCCCCAAGCTCCTCGTCCAGCACGTCCAGGCTGGCGTAGGCCTCGGGCGGCCGCTCGTGCTCCACCTCGACGGGGTCGTCGCCGAAATCCTTGAGCATGGCGTAGAGCAGGCGTGCGTGGCCCCACTCGTCCTGCGCCATGGAGGAAGCGGCGATGCCCGTCTCGATGGACGGCGCCCCCAGCAGCCAATCGCTGAAGCGGATGCCCAGGAGGCGCTTGGTGTCGGCCAGCGTGAGGATGTGGCGCCGCAGCGCCTCCCGGACCGGCGCGTCCAGCTCGTCGACGCTCTGCACCGGCTCGCCCGCCATCAGGAGTCTCCCCCGTACGGCTGCCCGGGCGGCACCTCTGGGTCGTCCGCCTCGGGTCCGGCGCCCACCGCACGCCGCCCCGCAGCGAAGGGGCCGTCGTCCCGGTTCACGGGGATGATGGCGGCGCGGGGCACGACGCACATCTCGAACCAGTTCTCCTCGTCGTACGTCTTCCAGGCGTAGACGCGCGCCATCTCGTCGTCGAGGGCGTGCAGGTAGCCGATGTGGTGCAGGGGCTCGCCCCGGTTCTTGCGGGCGAAGACGTCGTAGACGGTCTCGAGCATGAAGAGGGCGTTATCCCGGAGGAGAGGTCGGTTCAGGCGGCGCCGACGCCGAGGCGCCGCAGGCGGCGGCGCCCCTCGTCGCTGATGCGGTCGGTGGTCCACGGTGGATCCCATACCTCGGCGATCTCGACGGCGTCGATCCAGGGCTCCCGGAGGAGGCGGTCGCGCACGTCCTCCTTGATGAACTCCATGCAGGGGCACGCCGTGGCCGTGTAGGTCAGGGCGACCCGCGCGGTGCCGGCCTCCACCTCGAGGCCGACCACCAGGCCCAGGTCCACCACGCTGATGGGGATCTCGGGGTCGAGCACCTCGCGCAGGCATGCGCGCGCGGCCGCCGCAGGGTCCGCCGGGGCCGTGGGCAGCGGCTCGGACCAGACGTCGCGCCCCCCGCTCTTGTGCGTGGAGACGTGGAGCGGGATGCCGGCGTCGATGCCGCGCAGGGGACGGACGCCGGGCAGCTTCACGCCGCGGCCGCCGTGCCGTTCAGCCAGGCCTCGACCTGCCCCCGGGAGCGGCGGACCGACTCCACGTAGCGCTGGTTCATGGGTCCGCGGCCCTTCCACCGCTCGAAGACCTCGTCCCACGAGATCTGGCCCTCGTCGAAGGCCCAGCGCTTCGCCTCGGCGTCGTAGGCGCAGGGGAAGGGGAAGTCCAGCTCGTACGCCTCCTTCTCCTCGTCGTAGTGGGCCGGGACGTCCAGGCCCAGCGACTCGCACAGCGGCACGGTGGACGCCATCCACACCTGGCGGAGCTGGTCGTTGGTGAGGCCCTTGAGCCGGTAGTCGAGCTGGCCCGAGTGGCGCTTCATGTCGTCGGGAAGCCCGAACCACTCCACCGTCATGGGGAACATCCAGTCCACCGCCCGCTGGACCATCTCGCGGGCCTCGCCGCCCGCCTTGGCCAGGCGGCGCATCCACACCTCGCCGTGGCGCAGATGGAAGGTCTCCTCCATATCGACCTTAACCAGCGCCCGCTTGAGGGGGCCG
>JAHWKH010000183.1 GCA_019347995.1 Gemmatimonadota bacterium
ACGTTGCCGAGCTCGACGTCGTATACGACGTCCCTGTATTCGCCGTCCAGCAGCTCCCAGGACCACGACTCGTCGTTGTCCCAGCGCACGAAGCCACGCCAGCGCTCCCCGTCGTCGGTGATCACCTCGCCGCGCAGACGCCGACCGCCGTCGAAGTCGGCGTAGGCGGCATGCCGGTCGGGAGCGTGGAAGCGCAGCGATGCGAAGGCGTCCCAGTCCACCTGGACCTGGCCCAGGGAGGGGTCGGAGACCTGGATGCCGCGATTGCGGTGGTCGACGTCGTTGCTGTCGTCGAGCTCCAGCTCCTCCCCGCCGACGAGGACGACCCGGGCACAGCAGGAGCCGGCCCTCTCGATGGCCGCCACCTCGCCGAAGGGGACCTCGCGGTCGCGGCCGCGCTCGTCGCCGTCCAGGACGTCGGACGTGAGGGCCTCGTCCAGGTCCCAGCTCACGTAGCCCGTGTAGGCGTTGCCCCAGCGGTCGGTGAGCGTGCCGTGCAGGCGGCGGGCGGCGGGACCGTCCGCGGCGGCGGGGGCGGCCATGAACTCCACCACGTCCAGGTCGCGCCAGCGCAGATCCACCGAGCCGCCCGCCGCATCCTCGATCACGACGCTCCGGAGCTGGGCGCCGAGGTCGGTCGAGCCGCCCCGCAGCTCGATCTCCTCCCCGCTCTTCAGGGTGAGGAGCGCCTGGTCATCGCCGGACACGGCGAGGGAGCGGAGGTGGCCGAAGCGGATGCCCGACTCGGCGCTGCGGGGAGCATCCCAGTCGTCCTCGTCCCAGGACACCCTCAGGCCGAAGATCTCGAAGCCACCGCCGCCGTCGTGCCGCTCGCCGTCCCGCCCCGCCAGCTCGGCGGCCTCGTCGACCCACTCCCGGGGCATGGCCTTCGAGCCGTTGAGGAGGTCCGCCCAGCTCGCCTCGTTCCTGTCCCAGCGGAGGTATCCTTCCCGCACCTCGCCGGACGCCGTGACGACCCGGGCGTAGATGCGATCGGCCGCGGACTCCTGGGCGGATGCGCCTCCGGCCAGGCCCGACGCCACGAGGAGCGTGGTGAGAGTTCCCGTGAGCGCGCGCATCGTCCTCATCCTCGTCCGGGGTTGCCATGGGGGGTCCGTCCACCGGCCCGTACGAGACGTGGACGCAGCCGGTTTCATGGACGCGGAGATCGATGTCTCCGGTCCGGACGCACCCCCACGGCGATGCCCGCCAGGATCAGCGCCCCGCCCACGAACGTGGTGGCCGGCGGAACCTCGCGGATCGCCGGAAGCGCCCACGCGAGCAGCGTGGCGCCCACGGGCTCGCCCAGCATGGCCAGGTTCGCCACGTAGGCGGGAACGTAGCGCAGGGCGTAGTTCACTCCGGTGTGGCCGACCATCATGGGACCCGCCGCCAGGGCCAGGAACAGCATCCACTCCCGCGCCGGATAGCCGGTCATCGCGACGCCGGGATGCAGCGCCACCACCCCGGTGAGCGCGGCGGCCGCCACGCCCAGAAGGGTGTTGAAGAAGGGGAGCGGCCCGCGTTACGGGCACCACGGGGTGCTCTCCTAGGCGGCGCCCCGAAGGCATAGCGACAACGCTTCGCGTTGTTACCGCTACGGCGAGGGGCGCCAACGACGGAGAGGGCGGGCACCACTTGCGTAGGCAAGTGGTCCGGCTGCCCGTAACCCGAAGGGCGCAGGGGGACCACCACCTTCGTGGCGGTGCCCGCGGCCTCATGCGGCGTCGGCGCCCCATCGCGACCACGCTTCGCGTGGTGCCCGCTACGGCATCGCCTCAAGGGCCCCTCCTTGCCTGAGACTCGCAAGAGGTAACAGCCCGAAGGGCTGTCCGCGCGCGCGCCACTCCCCTTCTTCAACACCCTTCACCCCTGGCGGGCCGGCGACGCGGTCACGGGGAACGCACCGAGATCTTCTAGAGCTCGTCCCTGAGGCGGCGCTTCACCAGGCGGAACTCGAGCTGTCCGGAGGTGAGGGCCTCCAGGGCGCGGGTCGTGAGCTTCTTCTCCTCGCCCAGCGGGAGGGTCTCCCGGGGCAGCGAGTTGAGCTCGCGGGCGTACTTGGCGGAGGCCAGGACGCCCAGGTACTTGCTCCCGGTCGTGCTCGCCACCTCGTCGGGCGTGAAAACGCGCATCGTGTGCTCCTGTCAGCTGATGTTGGAATACCGTTCGTCCAGGACCTGTCCCATGGCGTCCCGCAGGCGGGCCACCTCGTCGGCCAGCTCCCGCGTGCGGACCGGCCGATGGGCCTCCGCCCGCACCACCGACCGGACGGCGGACACCGCCTCGTCCAGGTCGTCGTTCACCACCACGTAGTCGAAGTCGGCGGCGCGCTCCAGCTCGTCGCGCGCGCTGCGCAGGCGACGCGCCACCTCCTCCGGCCGTTCCGTGCCCCGCTTCTCCAGCCGCTCGAGGAGCGTCTCCAGCGAGGGCGGGAAGACGAAGACGAGCACCGCCTGCGGCTCCTGCTCGCGGATCTGGCGCGCGCCCTGGACGTCGATGTCCAGGACCACGTGCTCGCCCCGCTGCGCCGCCGCCTCGAGGTTCGCTCGCGGCGTCCCGTAGAGGTGGCCGTGCACCTCGGCCCACTCCACCAGCGCGCCCGCCTCGATCATCGCTTCGAACCCCGCCCTGTCGACGAACTGGTAGTCGACGGTGTCCCGCTCCCCCCGGCGTGGCGGCCGCGTCGTCGCCGACACCGAGAAGACGAACTCCCGGGCGGTCCGCACCAGCGCACGGGCGATGGTGGTCTTCCCCGTGCCGCTGGGAGCGGCCAGCACCACCGGGAACGCCCTGCCCGCCAGCGAGGTCACTCCACGTTCTCCAGCTGCTCCCGCAGCCGCTCGATCTCTTCCTTCAGGCCGACCGCGGCGTGGGCGATGGAGGCGTCGTTGGCCTTGGAGCCGATGGTGTTGGCCTCCCGATGCATCTCCTGCACCAGGAACGACAGGCGCTTGCCCACCGGCTCGTCGGAATCCGCCGCCAGCATCTCGCGGAAATGCTCGATGTGGGCGCGGAAGCGCACGATCTCCTCGTTGATGTCCCACTTCTCGGCGAGGTACGCCACCTCGCGGGCGAGCCGGTCCTCGTCGACCTGCTCCTGGCCCCCCAGCTCGCGGACCGCCTCACGGAGGCGGTCGCGCTCCGCCAGCAGGCGCTCCGGCGCCCGGGACGCCACGCGGTCGAGCCCGGCCTCCATGGCGGCCAGGCGCCCCTGCAGGTCCTTCTGGAGGCGCGCCCCCTCGGACTCGCGCATGGCCACCAGCTCGTCCAGCGCCTCGTGGGTCACGTCGCGCAGGAGGTCCTCGTCCACGTCCACGTCGTCCCGGCGGGGCTCCGGCGCCCGGAAGATCTCTCCGAAGCGCGCCACCATGGCCACGTCCACCTCGCCCGGCAGAGCAAGCTCGTCCTTGAGGCGCGTCAGGAGCGCGCGGTAGCGCGCCGCCCTCTCCACGTCGAGCTGGGGCATGTCGCCCCGATCCGCCTCCGCCTGCTCCAGGGTGAGCGAGTACGTCACGTGCCCCCGGGACAGCCGCGGGCGCAGCCACCCCTGGATGGCCGCCTCGTGCCGGTCGAAGCCGGGGGGCGTGCGCACGTGGGGGTTCAGGTAGCGGTGGTTGACGGTCCTGATCTCGACGCGCAGCAGCCCGTGCTCCGTCTGGCGCTCCGCGTCGCCGTACCCGGTCATGCTCCGGATCATGCGGCTCCCGCCGGTCTTTTGCGTGGCCCGCCCCGTGGCGGGCGGAAAAAGTATAGCGGAATGCTGCCCGCTTCCGTATCCCTCGCAAACCATCGTCCGCGCGAGCCGGCCGCGCGCGGGATCGCCCGGAAAGTCGACCGCCGTCAGGGAAGGACTTCGAATCCCAGGCGCGTCGCATTCTCGAGGACATGCTGGTCCAGGGACAGCACGGCGACGTCCGGCGCGGCCGAGCGGGCCACGAGGGCGCAGGCCAGGTGGAGCGCGTCCAGGGTGCGCACCGGCTCCAGTGGGAAGGGCCGCCGCGCCCGCTCCGTGACCGCCTCGTCCAGCGTGAGGATCGTCCAGCGGGCGGCGGCCCTCGAGAGGTGCGCCCCCTGGTCGGCCCGGGCGGCCTCGGAAAGGAGGCCGGAGCTCCAGGCGCGGATCAGGACCCGCTCGCATTCGACCAGCGTGAGGTCGGATGCCACGATCCGCTCCGCGCCGCCCAGCGCCTGGGCGACCTCGTCTCCGCGCGCCTCCCCCAGGAGCCAGGCCAGCACGGCGCTGGACTCCGCGTAGACGATCACGCGCCGCTGCGACCGGGCCCGCCGAGCGAGCGTCGCCGCCCGTCAGCGGCCGCCGCGTTCGGCATCGAGGAGGTCCTTGGAAGAGCCGGCGGAAAGGGCAGGAGCCCTGGGACGGTAGAGCTCGGGCTCGTGGGAGCCCCCGCCCGCCGCCCGCCCCTCGCGGACCAGCGCTTCCAGGCCGGCGGCGGGCTCGGGCAGCCGTGTGGTGGCACCCGGCGGGGCCATCTCGGCGACGACGGTGCCTCGGTCGGTGATGAGCACCGACTCCCCCGCCTCCACCAGGCGGATGTAATGGGAGAGCTTGTTCTTCAGCTCACGGATTCCCACGGTGCGCATGGGAGGAACGTAGCCTCATGTGGCTACATGGGCAATCTGTCTCCCCGGAGGAGCTCCCGCTGGCCCGGGTGCGCCCCTTCAGTTCCACAGCGTCCAGCGCACCCCGTACAGGGCCCGCGTGCGCGGCAGCAGCCGGTCGGGGAAGTCCTGGTTGCGCTGGCGCACGCTCGCGTTCTCCCAGCGGATGAAGATACGCACCGTGACCACGCGCACCTGCAGGAAGGCGTACCAGCTCTGATAGAACGGCACGGTGGCGGGGACGAGGGCCGCCTGGGGGTCCTCGTCTGGCTGCACCTCGGCCGCGAGCGGCACCACCATGGGGTCGCGCCCCTCCACACCCAGGCCACCCCACACCTCGAGGTTCTCCGACTCCATGAAGACGTCGTGGAAGTCCAGGGCGGCCTGGTACTGGCGCCGGGGGAGGTAGCGGGCGCCGCTCTCCCACTGCTGGAGCGAGCCGGTCAGGGCGAAACCCTCGGGGGCGAACGGGACCGGGACGCGCCCCGCCACCTCCCAGCCGGCCATGTCGACGCCCGGATGGGTCGTGTCGAAGGTGATGTAGAAGTGATGCTCGCCCGGCAGCCCGTGCTCGGCGACATGGCCCAGCACCTCGGCCATGACCCCGCGCATCGCGCGCTCCATGAACCGCCCGTAATTGATGCCGCCGCGCTCGCTCATGGCAGTCGCACCCCCTCGGATGCTCAGGACCATAACCGATTCGGCCCGGCGGGAAAGGCCGGATGCGGATGCAACCGCCTCGTGCGCGCCGCGCGGAGTGACCACACCCGATTCGCCGTGATAGCGTCCCGCGCGGGAGACGAGGGCACGCGCATCTAGTCGGAGGAGGCACCGGCCATGACTTCCTGGGAGATCGAAGGACAGGAATTCGTCAACTGCAACTGCAACTACGCCTGCGGCTGCCAGTTCAGCGAGCCGCCGACGCACGGCGACTGCAAGGCGATCGGCACGTTCCGGATCGAGCGCGGGCATCACGGCGATATTCGGCTCGA
>JAHWKH010000184.1 GCA_019347995.1 Gemmatimonadota bacterium
CTGGAGGGCACGCGGCGCTCGCCGCCACGCCCCGCGACGGCAGCAGGAGGATGCTCTCGGGAGCCAGTAGCTCCATGAACGCCGGGACCAGGCTCCGGAGGTGGGGAATCCACGCCGGCGTGAAGATCTCCAGGACGAGCGTGCGGCCGTAGAGATCCGCCACCAGGCCCGGCATCCGGTCGTTTCCGCCGTTGAGGACCCGGAAGCCCGTCGTCTGCCGCGAGGCGACCTCGCTCCGGAGCCGCAACGCCTCCGCGATCCGATCGCGAAACAGCGCCGGCCCTATGTCCGCCGGAGTCCGGTGCACGAGGAGCCGCCCCCGGATCGGTCCCTCGGGGTCGTAGAGCCCCGCGGCGAGGAAGCGGTTCCTCCCGTCGAATACGACCACGACGTCGCCGGCCTCGGCGGGGCGGCTCATGGACTCGACGCTGTCTCCGAAGAGCCACGGGTGCCCCTTACGGAGAGGGCCTTCTGCGATGTCCCGGATGCGCAGCGCCACGGCCCGCTCGGCGGGACGGCGCAGTCCGTCGGAATCCACGATATGCGGCGAACGATCCCCGGAGGGGAGGCGGTCCCCATCGGAATCGGATGGAAGGCTCGAAGTCACGCTCGGTTCAACCCGCCATCCTCCGGCAGGATCCGGCGCGCCCCTCCCACTTCATATCTGAAGACATGCTCATATATTTGTGGGTGAGCGTACTTCCACGACCGGCAGCCGGACCTCCCATGATCGACGACGGACTCTGCGAGATCGCCCTCGTCCACGAGGACGCGGTACATGCCGCCCTCAGGGGCCGGGCCGGCGACGAGGAGCTGGCGTACCTGGCAGACACCTTCCAGATGCTGGCGAGCCCGACCCGGCTCCGCATCGTCGAGGCGCTCGCCGACCGGGAGCTGTGCGTATGCGACCTCTCGGCGGTGGTGGGCGTGAGCCCCTCGGCGGTGAGCCATCACCTCCGCCAGCTCCGCCAGATGCGCATCGTGCGCTACCGCAAGGAAGGCCGCATGGCGTACTACCACCTCGACGACGGACACGTGGCCGAGCTGTTCCGCACGGGGCTGGACCATGTCCGGGAGTGACCGGGGCGCCGCCACGGCGGGCCGGTCCGGCGCGCCCGGCGAGACCCGCATCCGCTACGGCGTCCCCGAGATGGACTGTCCGAGCTGCGTGGCGAAGATCCAGGGCCACCTCGCGAAGGTGGACGGGGTGCTGTCCGTGGAAGGGAGTCCGGTCGCCCGCACGCTGACGGTCTCCCTGGACCCGCGCCGTGTCAGCGGCGAGCGCGTGAGGGAGGAGGTCGCCCGGCTGGGCTACCAGGCGCGTGCGCAGGGGGAGGACGGCCCGGCGGCGCCCGTCCTCTCCACCTGGAAGGGACGCCAGGCCCGCATCGCCTACGCCTCCATGGGCCTGTTCGCCGCCGGGCTCCTGCTCCGCCTGCTGGGGATCGACGCGCGGGTCGCCACGCTCCCCCTGCACGAGCTCCGCCTCCCCGACCTCCTGTTCGTGGCCTCCGCGGTGGTGGGCGGCTGGAACTTCTTCCCCAAGGGGCTGCGGGCGGCCCGCGCCCTGGCGCTGGACATGAACTTCCTCATGACCGTCGCCATCATGGGCGCGCTGGTCATCGGGGAGTATGTGGAGGCCGCGGCCATCGCCTTCCTCTTCGCCCTGGCCGAGCTGCTCGAGAGCTACGCCGTCGACCGCGCCCGCGGGTCCGTGGAAGCGCTCATGGAGCTGGCGCCGGACACGGCGCGGCTGGTGCGGGACGGCGCCGAGGTGACGGTGTCGGCCTCCGAGCTCGCGCCCGGCGACGTGGTGGCGGTCCGGCCCGGAGATCGCCTTCCCGCCGACGGGACGGTGGAGGAGGGCGCGTCGGCGGTGGACGAGTCCCCCATCACGGGCGAATCGATGCCCGTGGAGAAGAAGGAGGGGACGGCGGTGTACGCCGGCACGATCAACCGCGAGGGCTACCTCCGCGTGCGCGTCGACAAGCGGGCGGGGGAGAGCACCCTCGCCCGCATCGTGCGGCTCGTCGAGGAGGCCGAGGGCCTCAAGACCCGCACGGAGCGCTTCGTGGAGCGCTTCGCGAGGTGGTACACCCCGGCCGTGACGGTGGCGGCGATCCTCGTGGTGGCGGTGCCCACGGTGGTGTTCGGCGCGCCGTTCGTCCCCTGGTTCGTCCGCGGGCTCACGCTCCTCGTCATCGCCTGCCCCTGCGCGCTCGTGATCTCGACGCCGGTGGCCGTGGTGAGCGGCGTCACGGCGGCGGCGCGCCACGGCGTCCTCATCAAGGGGGGAAGCTACCTGGAGGCGCTGGGCGAGGTGCGGGCCGTGGCGCTGGACAAGACCGGCACCCTCACGTTCGGACACCCGCAGGTGGTGGAGGTGCGGCCGGTGGACGGGACCGATCCGGCCGAGGCCCTGGCCCGCGCCGCGGCCGTCGAGGCGCGCTCCGAGCATCCGCTGGCGCGCGCCATCGTGGAGCGGAACAGGAGCGGGGGCACCGGCGGGACATGGGCCGTCTCGGACTTCCGCTCGATTCCGGGCCAGGGGGCGATGGCACGGCTCGACGGGATCGAGTACGTGGTCGGAAGGCCCGAGATGCTCGACGGGGAGCAGGACGGGGGGGAGGCCTGGCGGCAGCTGGCCCGGGGAGGGCGCACGGTGGTGGGCCTGGCGTCGGGTGGACGGACGCTGGCGTGGATCGTCCTCGCCGACCGCGCCCGGGACGCTGCGGTCGACGCCGTGGCCGAGCTGAGGGCGGCGGGGGTCGAGCGCATCGTCATGCTCACGGGAGACAACCCCGAGACGGCGGAGGCCATCGGGCGACACATCGGTGTGGACGAGGTGCGGGCCCGCCTCCTCCCCGAGGACAAGGTCGCGGCCGTCAAGGAGCTGGAGGAGCGCTACGGCGCCGTCGCCATGGTGGGAGACGGGGTCAACGACGCGCCCGCGCTCGCCGCCGCCACCGTGGGCATCGCCATGGGCGCCATGGGCAGCGACGCGGCCCTGGAGACCGCGGACGTGGCCCTCATGGGCGACGACCTCACCCGCCTCCCGTACGTGATGCGGATGGCGCGCCGGGCCCGGGGCGTCATCCGCCAGAACATCGCGGCGGCGATCCTGGTGAAGGCCGCGCTGGCGATCGGGGTGCCGTTCGGCGTCGTCTCGCTGGTGGCGGCGGTCGTGGTGGGCGACATGGGCGTGTCGCTGGCCGTGACCCTCAACGCGCTCCGGCTGGCCCGCGTGCGCGAGTGACGCCGTCGTGCCTTCCCGGGTGAGGGAATCGCCCGGAGACGGTCCGACGACGCCCGGGCTCCGCAGGGCCGTGGGGCTGCCGGGAGCCATGGCCCTGGGTCTGGGCTCAATGGTGGGCACCGGCGTCTTCGTGAGCGTGGGCATCGCCGCCGGCGTGGCCGGCCCGTCGCTCCTGGTCGCGACCGTCCTGGCCGCCGCGCTGGCGGCCGCCAACGGCCTGTCCAGCGCCCAGCTCGCCTCGGCGCATCCGGTCAGCGGGGGCACCTACGAGTACGGATATCGCTGGCTGGGTCCCGCGTTCGGCTTCACGGCGGGATGGATGTTCCTCCTGGCGAAGAGCGCGTCGGCGGCCACGGCGGCCCTCGGCCTGTCGGGCTATCTCCTGGACCTGCTCCCCGCCGGCCGCGCCGGGCTGCACGTGCCCGTCGCCGTGGCCGCGACGCTGGCCGTCACCGCCCTCGTGGCCGGCGGGATCCGCCGCTCCAACCGGGGCAACGCCGTGCTCGTCGGCGTCAGCCTCACCGGGCTCGCCTTCCTGGTCGCCGCCGCGCTCCCCGTCGTGGTGCCGGAGCGGATGGGGAATTTCAGGCCTTTCCTGCCGCAGGGGGCCGACGGCGTCCCTTCGCTCCTCCATGGCGCGGCCCTGATGTTCGTCGCCTTCACCGGGTACGGGCGCATCGCCACCCTGGGCGAGGAGGTGGAGGAGCCGCGGCGCGTGATCCCGACGGCGGTGATAGTCACCGTGGCCGCCGTCCTCGTCCTCTACCTCGGCGTGGCGTTCGCGGGGGTGGGCGTCCTGGGCGCCGAGGCGTTCGGAAGGGCCACGGAGCGCACGGCCGCACCCCTGGAAGCGGTGGCCGACGCGCTCGGCGTCCCCTTCCTGCGGGAGGCGCTCTCGCTGGCCGCCGTGGCGGCCATGGCCGGGGTCCTCCTGAACCTGGTGCTGGGTCTTTCCCGGGTGCTGCTGGCCATGGCGCGGCGTGGCGACGCCCCGCGGCGCCTCGAGCGGATCGACGCCGTCCGGAACAGCCCGGTGGGGGCGGTCTGGACCTGCGGCGCGACGGTGGCCCTGCTGACGCTGATCGGGGACGTGCGCACGACGTGGGCCTTCAGCGCTTTCACGGTGCTCGTGTACTACGCGATCACGAACCTGGCCGCGCTGCGGATGCCGACGAGCGACCGGCTGTACGCGCGCTGGATCCCGGCCCTCGGTCTCGCCGGATGTGTGTTCCTCGCCTTCTGGGTCGAGCGGGAGGTGTGGCTCGCCGGCACCCTCCTGCTGCTGGCGGGGCTCCTCGTGCACGGGCTCCGGCGGCGCCTCGCGGAATGAGCTCAGCGTCCGCTGAGCAGTCGGCTGCGGTCTTCGGCCTCCCTCTCGAGTCGGCCGCACATGATGTCGCAGAGCCGGAAGACGTCCTCGCCGGCCAGGCTGTAGTGCACGTACAGCCCTTCCTTGCGCCGCTCGACGAATCCCATGGCGTGCAGCACCTGGAGGTGCTTCGACGCGTTCGCCTGGGCCAGACCGGTCGCCTCCGTCAGCTCGGAGACGGTCATCTCTCCGTCGCGCAGCGCGTTCAGGATGTTCAGGCGGGCGGGCTCCGCCAGGGCCTTGAACCGCTCCGACACGAGCTCGAGCAGCTCCGGCGTCATCGGATACCGGCTCACGGGCCGGCTCCGTTCCCCACCGCCGGCTCGACCGGATGTCCCTGGGCCTCCCACTCCACGAAGCCACCGGGAAGGTTCGCCACGTTGTCGTAGCCGTGGGCCTGCAGGACGCTGGCCGCGATCGCGGAGCGGCCTCCGCCCTGGCACTGGACCACGACCGGCCGGTCCCGGGGGATCTCGCCCAGCCGGTCGGTCAGGAACCCGACCGGGATGTTCTCCACCCCCGGAAGGTGGCCCGACTCCCATTCCGCCCGGCCCCGCACGTCCAGCACGAACGTGGCCACCGCAAGCGGCGTGCCCAGGAGCCGGAACACGTTCTCCACGCCGAGCATGTGCGGGTTGACGTCCCGGGGGTTGCGCCCCGTGGCCGCGCGGATCAGGAGCGCGCCCCCCGGCACCGAGCCGATCGCATACCCCACGCCCAGCGCCAGCACGAGTGTTTTCCCTGGCGGCCCTACTAGCCCGGCGGCCAGCTCGGCCAGCGGAAGCTCCGAACCGCGGATAGCAGCAAAAGGCAGTACCCGAAGCAAGACGGCATTCAGCAGGAAATACAGCCCCAGTACCGCTGCTACGCCCC
>JAHWKH010000185.1 GCA_019347995.1 Gemmatimonadota bacterium
CAAGATCGCGATCGGGTCTGCCTACCCGCTCGACGAGGAGGTCTCGACGTTCTTCCGCGGGCGCGACCTGCTGACCGGGCTGCCGCGCTCCATCGAGGTGACCAGCGCGCAGATCCGCGAGGCCATCGACCCGAGCGTCCAGCAGATCGTCGACTCGGTGAAGGACACCATCGAGGAGACCCCGCCCGAGCTCGTCGCCGACATCATGGATCAGGGCATCTACGTGGCCGGCGGCGGCGCGCTCCTCGAGATAGGCGCGCGCCTGGTCGGGCGACAGCGCCGTCAGCTCGACGGTCTCGACGCGGGGGTGGTCACCGAAAGCGAGCGCTGATTCGGAGGCGACGACCACAGCCGGCCGCAGCAGCCGGCGGCTGAGGGTCAGCGCGGCCTCGATGGCGGCCTCGGCGGCGATCACGCCCAGATCGGTGGCGGTGAGATCCTTCAGGCTTCCGCCGAACGTGCCGAAGCCGGTGCGCTTGCCGGAGAGGAAGACGACGTCCCTGTCCTGTCCCTGCGTTCCCATGAACCCCTCGGATGATGGTGCGGATGGCCGGTTCCCGGAGTGGAAGCCTTACCCCGGGAGGGCGGCCCGGTTCACCGGAAGGGCGCGGGGCGCGGGGACAGGGCGGCGTCAGGCGAACTCGCTCTCGGGGGGCTTCTCCTTCAGGTACTGCTTGAAGGCCTGCTTGTTGTTGGCCTTCATGTAGGCCTCGACCGGATCGATCTGCCCAGACATGAGGAACTCGAGGATGTGCTGGTCGAGGAGCTGCATGCCGTCCTTCTTCCCCGTCTGGATGATCGAGGGGATCTGGAAGACCTTGTTCTCGCGGATGAGGTTCGAGATCGCCGACGTGCCCACCATGATCTCGTGGGCCGCCACGCGCCCCTTGCCGCCCGACTTCCTGAGCAGCACCTGCGACACCACGCCCTTGAGGGACTCGGCCAGCATGGCGCGGATCTGCTCCTGCTGGTCCGCGGGGAAGACGTCGATGATGCGGTCCACCGTCTTGGGCGCCGAGTTGGTGTGCAGCGTGCCGAACACCAGGTGGCCCGTCTCGGCCGCGGTGATGCCGAGCTCGATGGTCTCCTTGTCGCGCATCTCCCCCACCAGGATCACGTCGGGGTCCTCGCGCAGGGCGGCTCGCAGGGCGGCGGCGAAGCTGCGCGTGTTGGTGCCGATCTCCCGCTGGTTTACCAGGGACTTCTTGTTGGGATGGGTGAACTCGATGGGGTCCTCGATGGTGAGGATGTGGTCGGCGCGCTCCTCGTTGATGAGGTCCACCATGGCCGCCAGCGTGGTGGACTTTCCCGAGCCCGTGGGGCCGGTGACCAGCACCAGACCCTTGGTGAGCATGCACATCTTGCGGACGGGATCGGGCAGGCCGAGCTGGTCCGCGGTGAGGATCGTCGAAGGGATGGTCCGCATCACCGCCCCGAGCCCCTTCCTCTGCCAGAACACGTTCACCCGGAAGCGCGCGAGCCCGGCGATCTCGTAGGCGAAGTCGAAATCCATGGTGTCGAGGAAGCGCATGCGCCACTCCTCCTCCATGATCTCGTAGATCAGCGTCTCCACGTCCTTGGGCGTGAGGTCCCGGAACTTGATGCGCTGCATGTGGCCATGCACGCGCATCACCGGCGCCGAGCCGGTGGTGAGGTGGAGGTCCGAGCCTCCGTGGTCGACGAGGACCTTCAGGAACTGGTCTATCTGCGCCATGTCTCGCTCGCTTCGCGGACGTTCGTCGGTCGGGTTTCCAGAACTCTAGACGTGGAGGGGCTCGAGCGACCACTGGATGCGGCCGCCTTCCTCCCTCTCCACGTGCAGCTCCCAGCGGATGCCCGCCTCGTGCGCGGTACGCCGGTCCTCGCCGGAGGGCCAGAGCAGGAAGGCCACCGAGGCCACGTCCAGGGCGCTGGCGGCCCAGTCCTCGGCGTTTCCGGTCAGGTCCACGGTGACCACGTCGAAGTGGAACGCCCGCAGCGTCTCGAGCTCGGTGGCCCAGCGATCGGAGTCGCGGGGCATCTTCATGCTGAACGCCTCCTCGGCGGCCTCCTGGTCCTCGGCGTTGATGTAGATGCTGCGCCAGGAGGGATCGAGGAGGAGGAGCGGAAGGTGCGGCAGGATCTCCCGCCCCAGGTCCTCCGGCTCGGCCGTGACCACGAAGCGGGCCGATCCGGAGCGGGCCAGGAGCCGGATCTCCGAGAGGAGGCCCGGAGACGGGGGAGAGAAGCGCTCCTGCAGGGCGTTCCGCTCCTGGATCGGCCGGAAGAGGTACTCCGAGCCGCTCTCGTCGGCGAGGAAGCGCACCTCCACGGGCGTGACGATGCCGCCGCGGCTCATGCGTCCGGTGAACTTCGTCCGCGCCTGGTCGGCCACCTGCCCGGCGGGGGCCGGGTCCACGAGCTGATCGAGCTCGCTCGCCCACGCCCCTTCGAGGGGCCGCCGCCGCACCGTGCCGCCGTCGTCGTACCAGAACCAGGTCTTCTGGCCGCGGGTGGAGACGCCGAAACGGGGGGACGCGGCGTCGAGGGCCAGCCCCACGGCCTCGGTCAGCCCGATGGGCGTGGGCCGCTGGACCTCGTCGCGGCGGGCGGCGCGGCCGTACACGGCACGGATCGCTTTGCGGATCTGGGCGGATGGAGCCAGCGCCAGCTCGATGACGCGATCGGTCCTGGCCGCGAGCTCGTCGATCGCCCCGGACTTGATGGGCGAGTCCACCACCACGGTGATCGTCCGGTCGGTGCGGGCGATGGGCAGGGTCAGGTGGGCCAGGGCCCACTCGGGCGAGACCAGCGCCGCGGCCTCCGGATCGATGGAGTCCGGGTCCGGAAACACGTAGGGCAGGTCGTACTGCGACGCCAGGCTCCACTCGAGCTCCTCGTGCGTCGCCATCTCCAGGGCCAGGAGCGCCTCGCCGAAGTAGCCGCCGTGCTCCCGCTGGTACTCCAGCGCGCGGCCGACCTCTTCCTCCGTGAGACGGCCGAAGCCCGTCAGGATCTGACCGATGGTCTTCCGCTCAGCCATGGGTCGTGCGCTCGGATGTGGGTCGGGTGCTCGCGGCCGCCCCCCGATCGAGGCGGTCGGCGATCCAGGCGCCCACCTCCTCCGTCGAGGCGGTGCCGCCGAGGTCGGGGGTGCGTACGCCGTCGGTGAGGGAGGCGGCCACGGAGGCGTCCACCGCCCGGGCCGCTTCCGCGTACCCCTGATGCCGCAGCAGGAGGCTCACGCAGTTGATGGCCCCCAGGGGATTGGCGACGCCCTGTCCCGCGATGTCCGGGGCCGATCCGTGCACCGGCTCGTAGAGGGCGTGCCGGCCCGGATGGAGGTTGGCCGAGGGGGCGAGTCCCAGCCCCCCGGTCAGCGCCGCGGCGAGGTCGCTCAGAATGTCGCCGAAGAGGTTGGACGTCACCAGGACGCCGTAGCGCTCCGGCCGTCGCACCAGGTCCATGGCCACGGCGTCCACGTAGAGCGCCTCTGTCTCGATCCCGGGAAAGTCGGCGGACACGTCGGCGAGGGTGCGGCGCCAGAGATCGCCGGCGGCCGGAAGGGCGTTGGCCTTGTCGACCATGCTCACGCGCCCGATCCCGCACGCGCGCGCGTGCTCGAAGGCTGCGCGCAGGATGCGCTCGACCCCCTTGCGGGTGTTCACGTCCTCCTGGATGGCGATCTCGTCCGGCGTACCGCGCTTGAACGTGCCTCCGAGGTTCACGTACGGCCCCTCGGTGTTCTCCCGGAAGATGTCGAGGCGGATCTCCCGCTCCTCGGCGCCCCGCAGGGGACACAGCGAAGGATCCAGGAGGTGGCAGGGCCGGAAGTTGACGTACAGGTCGAGGCGGAAGCGCAGCCCCAGCAGGATGTCGCGGGCGTGCTCGTTTCCCGGCACCCGGGGGTCGCCCAGGGCGCCGAGGAGGATCGCGTCGTGGCCGTCGGCGAGGCTCGAGAACTCCTCCTCCGTGATCGTGACGCCCTCCCGGAGGAAGCGGTCTGCGCCCAGGTCCCACTCGGAGAGGTCCAGGTCCACGCCGTGGATGTCGGCGACGCGACGAAGGACGCGCGTGGCCTCGCGCGTGACCTCGACCCCGATCCCGTCCCCTGGAATGATGGCGATGCGCGGCATCGTGTGCGGTGTCGTGCCTGGATGTGAGGAGGAAACGCGGGCCGTCCCGTGGAGCGCGGACCCACCCCCGGGCCGGCAGGCGGAGAGTATAAGGGCCGGCCCGCGAGGAAGGAAGCCACCGACCCGGCGGGGGAGGCTCCTAGCGGCGGCCTTGCGGCGGCGCCACCACGACCACGCCCCGGGCCGCCTCGCCGGTGCCCTCCACGACGAAAGGATAGCGGCCCTCGGGCGCGTCCCGGAACGAGACGAGGAAGCGGCTCTCGGGATCCACCAGCGGGGGACTGCCCTCCTGGGCGCCTCCCCTCAGGAATGCCGCCTCCGCGTCGGGCAGGCTGTCCATCAGGAAGGCCACCGTGTGGGGCCGCCGATCCTCGGTCATGAACTGCACCAGGTCTCCCGGCACGATCTCCACCGTGGCGGGCTCGGCCCGCTCCCGGTCCGCCTCGGTGGAGATGCGCACCGTGTGCACCCGATCCGCGTCGCCCAGCCCGAGGGAGTCCCGCAGGAGGTCGTCGGGCTGGAGCTCGGGATCCGACCGCTCGCAGGCGCCCGCGGCCAGCACGCACGTCAGCGCGGCCAGGGCCGTCAAATATCGGGGCCGCATGGCGCTTTCCTGGCTCCTCTGAACGGTGCGTGGAGGGGAGGTGACGCAGCACCCGCGTGCAAGGAGCGCGCCGTCAGACGGAGTCGCCCACCTCGGTGCCGCACGCCACGCAGAAGCGCCAGGCGGCCTCGAGCTCCTCCCCGCAGTTGGGGCACGGAACCAGGTGCGCGTTGGCGCCGCAGAAGGGGCAGTAGTTGAGCGGCTCGCGCCGGGGGAGCGGCTCGCGGCACCAGCGGCAGTCCTCGCCCGCCGGAGTAGACGAGACTACGGACGGCGGCTGGTTCGCGGCGGGCCCCGAGGGGGGGGAGGGTCGCAACGCCTCGGCGGCCGGCGCCGTATCGTCGTCATCGTCGTTCTCCTCGAGCAGAGGCAGGTCGTCCTCACGGCGCGCCGGAGAGGTGGAGAAGGAGGGCCCGCCGGGGCGCGCCAGGTCCTCCACCGGCACCGGGGTCTCGTCGCTCATGTCGAAGGTCACCGAGTCACCCGGCAGCTGGTCGGGCGCGGAGAGGGACGGGGGCAGCCGCTCGTGGTTGAGCCGCACGTCGGCGGCGGCGAACTCGCGGAAGAGCCCCGTGTTGGGATTCGACGACTCCAGCTCGCCCTGGAGCTCCCGGCGCGCGTGCTCCGATTCCAGCACCAGATAGTCGCCCTCCCCGGCGAGCAGGCGCAGGAGGGCGTCCTCGTAGTCGCCGTTCATCTCCACCCCGATGCGGTCCCGGTGCG
>JAHWKH010000186.1 GCA_019347995.1 Gemmatimonadota bacterium
CATCCGATGGCGCGGTCGTCCTGGGTCCAGTGAACGGAAGCTTCAGAACTACACAGCCCACTGCTCGCAGAAGGAATATCACGCTCGAGCCCGTCGAAGACCTCGCTTCCGCACGCGGCGGCTGGGATGAGCTCGCTGCCGCCAGTGGCAATGTCTTCGCCACCTGGGACTGGATGGATGCGTGGTGGCGATCCTTCGGTGGTGGCCGGCGGCGGCTCATGCTGCGCCGTGTGCTCGACGCCGACGGCCGCTTACTCGCCATGCTGCCGCTGTACTGCACAGCTCACGGTCCCATCGCCATCGCACGCTTTGTGGGGCACGGCCCAGCCGACGAGCTGGGCCCCGTCTGCGCTCCAGCCAACCGCCCCGCCGCCGCCGAGGCGCTGACCCGAATGGCGGACGACCTCGGCGCCGGCGGCGTCCCGCACGCGCAGGGAAGCGCGGAAGGCCTCCGGCTCCGTCACGATCCCCGAGACCGAGAGCTCGTCGCCGCGGATCGTGAGCTGGAAGCCCTCCGGCAGCTCCGCGCCGGGCACCTCCGTGACCTCGAGGGGCAGCGTCCCTCCGGCGAAGCGCGACGTGACGGAGAACGGCATCCCGCCCTCCACCTCGGAAGGTCCGCGGCGGTCCGCGACGGCGAAGCCCACCCGGGTCGAGAGGCGGATCCGGGCGACGCCGCCCTCGATCCGGATCTCGTGGAAGCGGACGCGGGTCGGCCGTCCCAGGTGGTCGCGCGTGGAGGGCCGCGTGGCGTCGCCGATGGAGTCCACGACGCCGTTCAGGGCGAAGACGTCCGAAGCCCGACCCCGATCGCCCCCCAGCCGCTCGACCTTGCGCAGGGCGTCGTCGCCGTCGGCCTCCACCACATGGTAGCCGTACGCCGGCGGCAGCTCGGGGGGGATCCAGCGGCCGCTCCGCTCGTCACGGTCGTGGTGGTAGACCAGGACGCCGCCGCCCGGAAGATTCTCGTCGTAGCCGATGCGGGGCCGGTATTCGACGATGAACGACTCCCTGCCGTCGTCGGTGAGGGGCACTTCCAGGGCGGTGAAGGACGTCTGGAGGGGCTCGAGGGTCAGCGTCTCGTCGGTGACGGCCCCCACGGGCTGGAGCGTGGCCCACCCCAGGATGGAGCGGCTCAGCGCGGAGAAGCCGGTGGGCCCGAAGTTCAGGACCTTGCCGCCGGTGCCGCAGCCCCAGGAGCCGGCGCCCATGGTGTCGAAGCATCCCACGGCCCAGTGGCGCTGCCATGGCTGCAGCCCCTCGGCCCGGCGGTAGTAGTCGGGCAGCCCGAGGAGGTGGCCGATCTCGTGCGCCATGATCTCGGGCCCCTGGACCTCGACGCCGTCGCAGTCCACCGCCGAGTCGGCGATGTAGATCTGGATGACGACGGGGCTGCCGTCGGGGCGCCGGTCGTTGGTGGCGTACGGCTGTCCCTCCTCGTCGAACAGGCCGCTCAGATGCGGCCATATCCCGGGGCCGCCGCAGCTCCCCGCCACCTCGAGGTACTGGATGGCGATGCCGTCCACCGTGCCGTCGTCGTCGCCCGAGTTGGGCACGCCGTCGGCACCATCGTTGTCGAAGCGCCCGAAATCCAACGAGGCGTCGGCCAGCGCGACCGCCTCGCGGACCCAGTCGCGGAGGCGCTCCCCGAACGTACCGTCGGCGCCGGCGGCCTCGACCAGGGTGACCGAGGTGCGAACCCACGGCGCCACCTTCCCGACGATCGTGAAGAGGCCGCCGGACTGGTCGCTGTAGAAGTCGCCGATCGTGCCGCGGGGCGCGGGTCCGTCGAAGAGGGAGGCCTGCATGGCCTCCGCCGTCACGTGGGGCTCGGGCGAGTCGGCGAAGAGCGCCGGGATCACCACCATGCCGCGAGACCCCACCCGTTCGAGCCGTGCCGTCGGGGAGGGGAGGACACCGGGGGCGGGGAAGCCGAGGCGCTCGGCCTCGGCAGCCAACGCCTCGGCTCGGGCGGCGGGCAGGGACACGCCCGGACGGCGTGCTAGAGGCTCGGCGTATTGAGCCGCCGCCGGCGGCGAGGCCCCCGCCAGGAGCAGCGCGACGAGCAGCCCGGCCCGTGCCGTCACGGGTTCCCTCCGCGCGTCACCGTGACGGAGTATCCGGAGAGGCTCGGGCGGAGGACGTCGTCGGGCCCCCCCACCTCCAGCACCCGCAGCTCGGGCGGATCGTTCACGTCCCGGGCCAGCAGCCGGAAGGCGATCTCGCCCGGATCGCGACGGATCACCACGACCCGGCGGACGTTCGAGATCCCCCAGTAGACCCGCACGAACGGGCCCGGCGAGGCGACGTCGAGGATCTCACCGGAGACGACCTCCAGCACGGCGGAGCCCTCGGCGCCGTGGGGCGAGACGAGGGAGGCGCGCATCTCGCCGGACCGGCGCCCGCCGTCCGTGGGCGTGTCCAGGCATCCGGAGAGGCCCGTCAGGAGTAGCGCGAGCCCGAAGGCCCGTGCGGCGCGCGCGAGGTGGGACATGGCGGATCATACGCCGGTGGCGGCGCGCAGGATCCCGCCGCCGTGGCGCGTGTATCCCATGCATCCCCCCGCTCCCCAACGGACAGGCTCTCATGACCTCCTTCGCCCCACGGCGGAAGCTTCTCGCCACGCTGGTCCCGTTGGTCCTGATCGCGTCCGCCTGCGGCTCCGCCACCTCCGCCTCCTCCGCCGACCCGTTCGAGCGGGCCGGCAGCCGGAACATCCGTATCGAGGTCACCAACCTCAACTTCAACGACGCCACCCTGCACGCGCTTCGCGGCGGAGAGCGCCATCGCCTCGGCACGGTGACCGGGAAGGGGTCGGCCAGCTACACCATGGACTGGCCCCTGCCCCAGCCGCTGCGCATCCAGATCGACCTGCTGGCCGGCGGCGACTGCACGACGCGGTCGATGCAGGTGGATCCGGGCGACATCATCGAGCTGCAGATCGAGCTGGACCTGGAGCGGGACCCGGACTGCTTCTGAGCCGCGCTAGGAGCCTGCGGGGCGCCCCACCAGCACCAGCATCAGGTCCATGACGTTGGTCCCGGTGGGACCCGTCACCACCAGGTCCCCCAGCGTCTCGAAGAACGGATAGGCATCGTTGCGCGCCAGCGCCCCGGCCGGATCCAGCCCCGCGCTCCGCGCCCGGCGCATGGTGGAGCCGGTGGCGAAGGCGCCGGCCGCGTCCGTGGGGCCGTCCACGCCGTCCGTGCCCATCGAGAGGACCAGCGCGTCGACACGGTCCTCCAGGTCCCGGGCGGCGGCCAGAGCCACTTCCTGATTGCGCCCCCCGACCCCGTCGCCCAACACGGTCACGGTGGTCTCACCGGCCGCGACGACGGCGGCGGGCGGCTCCACCGGGGATCCGGTGCCGGAGACCTCCCGCGCCACACGGGCGAGGCGCCGTCCCACCTCGCGCGCCTCACCGGTGACCTCCGTATCCAGGACGTGGGACCGGTAGCCCAGCTCCCGTGCCCGCTCCGCCGCCGCGGCTGCGGCCCGCACCGCGCTGCCCACCACGCGCACGTGCACGCCGCCGAAGACGGGATCGCCGGCCTTGGGCGTCTCGGCGACCTCTCCACCCCGCCCCCACAGGAGATGCTCGCGCACCGGACCCGGCACCGCGTTCCACAGGCCGTGGGCCTCCAGCACCTCGATCGCCTCGTCGAACGTGGAGGGATCGGGGCTCACCGGGCCCGATCCGATGACGTCCAGCGGGTCACCCACCACGTCGGAAAGCACCAGCGCCATGATCCGGGCGGGCACCGCGACCCTTGCGAGCCCTCCACCCTTCAGGACCTCCAGGTGCTTGCGCACGGCGTTGAGCTCCTGGATGGTGGCGCCGGCCCTGAGCAGAAGGTCCGTGGTGGCCCGCAGGTCGGCCAGCGAGACGTCACCGTCGGGGAGCGTGAGCAGGGCCGATCCGCCGCCCGAGAGCAGCAGGAGGATCCAGTCCCGGGGGCCGGCACGGCGCGCCACCTCGTGGAGGGTGCGGGCGCCGCCGACGTTGCGATCCTCGGGGAGCGGATGGGCTCCGTGCAGGAGGTGGAGGCCGGGAGGGCCGTCGCCGGCGCCGTCGGGAGCCAGGACCCAGCCGTCCGTGACCGCGTCGCCCAGAACGCGGAGGGCCCCGGCGGCCATCGGGACCGCCGCCTTCCCCACCGCCACGAGCCAGAGCCGGCCTCCCTCGGGGGGAGAGGGCTTCTCACGCTCCAGCGCCTCCGCCACCAGGCGGTCCGGGTCGACGGCCTGCAGCGCCGCGTCCACCATGTCGAGGGCGTCCCGGCGCAGCCGCATCTCGGCGGGAGGGAGCGAGGCGCCGCGAGGCTGCCGGGGCGCCGTCATCCCTCCCCGGTCGTCCGCCGCCGCCACGCCTCGCTGCCGTAGACGTCGGGGTTGACCACGTGGGGCGCCCGCTCGCCTCTCAGGTGGTGGAGCGCGTTGTCGGCGGCCATGACCGCCATGCGGTCGCGCGTGTCGCGGCTGGCGCTCCCGATGTGGGGCGCCAGCACCACGTTGGGAAGCTCGGCGAGGCCCGGTGCCATGTGGGGCTCCTCCTCGAAGACGTCCAGCGCCGCTCCGGCGATACCGCCCTTCCGCAAGGCATGGACCAGCGCCCGCTCGTCCACCATCTCGCCCCGGGCGACGTTCACCAGATAGGCCGTGCTCTTCATCAGATCGAGGGCCCGGGCGTCCACCAGGTGGTGGGTCTCGGGAGTGAGTCGCGGGTGCAGCGTCACGAAGTCGCTCTCCGCCAGGAGCTGGTCGAGCTCGGCCCAGCGCACCGGTGGACCGAACGCCTCCACCCGGTCCCGGTTGCGCGGATCGTGGGCCAGCACGTCCATGCCGAAGCCCGTGGCCCGCCGCGCCACGGCCTGGCCGATGCGGCCGAAGCCGACGATGCCCAGGACCTTCCTTCGTCCGCTGCCGCCGGAGCTCACGTCGTCTCCCAGGAGAAGGTTCGGCCCCCAGGTGCGGTAGCGCCCCCCCGCCATGTAGGCGTGCGCCTCCGGGATGCGCCGGGCGACCGCCAGGAGCAGGGCCCAGGTCAGGTCGGCCGTGGTCTCGGTGAGGACGCCGGGCGTGTTGGTCACGGGCAGACCCAGCATGGTGGCGGAGACCACGTCCACGTTGTTGAAGCCCACCGCGTAGTTGGCCACGCCCCTCAAGCGCGGGTTCGCCTCCAGCACCGCGCGGTCCACGGCCTCCGTGAGGAGAGACAGCAGGACATCGGCCCAGCGCGTGCCCTCCAGAAGGACGTCCCGGTCCACGAATCCCTCCTCGTCGCGCTGGCCGACACGGACCTCGGCCCCTCCCTCGCGCAGATGGATCAGCCCCGCTTCGGGGATGCGCCGGGTGACGAAGACGCGACTCACCTGCGCGGGACCTCCGCCATGAGCGC
>JAHWKH010000187.1 GCA_019347995.1 Gemmatimonadota bacterium
GCATCAACGCAGCACGCGAGGCACCCGGGACCGGCGAGACCATCGACCAGCTTGACCAGGCATTGCAGGCGCTGGGCGGCGCTCAGTCGCTGGTCGGGTGGATCGGCGATACGACGCTGGCGGTCGTCGCCAACGGCACCGACGTGCCCGTGGAGCGCATCTCTCCCATCGCCTCGTACTACTCGACGGTGAGCCGCATGACGCCGGAAGGGTGGAAGTTCTATCCCCAGCAGGCGCTCACCCGGATGGAGGCGCTGAAGACCTACACCCTCAACAACGCGTACGCAGGCTTCGAGGAGGATACGAAGGGCTCCCTCACGCCGGGCAAGTACGCCGACATCACGGTCCTGGACCGGGACATCCTGACGGTTCCGGAGGAGGAGATCCCCGACACGCGGGTGGTCATGACCATCGTGGGCGGCGAGATCCGCTACCGCGGCGGCGAGGCGATGACGGCCATGGGTGGATCGGGTCGATGAAGCCCGTGACGGCTCGGCTCGCGACGCTGGCCGTCGCCCTGGCCATGGTGGCCTGCGGGGCGCCCGACCCGGCGCCCGACGCCCCGCCGGAGATGCGCTCGGCCGAGCCCCGGGGCGCGCTGGCCGAGATCGAGCACATCCACCCCGAAGGCGTGGCGCGTCTGCCCGTCTTCACGCCCGCCGTGCGGGTCGGCGATCTCATCTTCCTGTCCGGCGCCATCGGAACGAAGCCGGACGAGCTCGCCCTGGTGGAGGGCGGCATCCGCGCCGAGACGCAGCAGACGCTGGAGAACATCCGCACCGTGTTGCACGCCGCGGGCGCCGACCTGGAGGACGTGGTGAAGTGCTCGGTGTTCCTGGCCGACATCGAGGACTACGCCGCCATGAACGAGGTCTACGGACCCTTCTGGGGGGGCACGCCGCCGGCGCGTTCGGCGCTGGCGGGGAGCGGGCTGGCGCTGGGCGCCCTGGTCGAGATCGAGTGCATCGCCCGGGCTCCGGGGATCTGAGGGGGGGGCTCCGGGGCGGATCGGACCATCCCGGCTCGCCCGACGCTCGTCGCCCCGCTCAGGTCTCGACGAAGCGAACGCCACCCTCGCCCGAGGGCTTGAACCCCCGCAGGACACGGTCGGCGCGGGCCATCAGATCCTGGAAGCTGCGAGCGTGGTCCGGGTAGAGCGCCACCGCGGCGCGGGCGCCCACACGGAAGGACCGCCCTTCCACGAAGTAGGGCGCTTGCAGGTGCGCGACGATGCGAGCCGCCCCGGCGCGAGCCTCCGCGGCATCGGTCACGCCCGACAGCAGGACGACGAACTCGTCTCCCCCGACCCGGGCGGCCATGTCGGAGGCGCGCCGGGCCGCCTCGAGGCGCTTGCCCACGGCGCGCAGGAGCGCGTCGCCCGCGGGATGCCCGACGCGGTCGTTCACCGACTTGAAATCCACCAGGTCGAGGAACACCAGTCCCACGCGTAGCGCCTTCCGCTGTGCCAGGGCCATGGTCTGCGCGGCGCGCAGCTCCAGGAGCCGGCGGTTGGGCAGCCCCGTGAGCGCATCGTGGAACGCCATGGTGCGCAGGCCTTCCTCCTCCGCCCGCCGCTCCGTCACGTCCACCAGGAGGCGGATGACGCCGGGGGCGCCTTCCCCGGCCACCACGGCGGCGCGGTCCAGCGCCCAGAGATCGTGCCCCTCGCGATGCCGCAGGCGCACCTCGTCCCCCGCGTTGGCGTCGCCCGACTTGAGCGCCCGCCGCCGCTCGAGCCATGCGTCGCGCTCGGCGAACAGCTCCGAGGCGTGACGTCCCTCCATCGCCGACGCCTCGTCGTAGCCGAGGAGCTCGGCCAGCGCGGCGTTGCAGCGCACGATCCGCCCGTCCAGCGCCTCGAAGAGCGTGGGGACGGGGCTCACGTCGAAGAGCAGTTCGAACGAAGGCGCGGATCCAGGGCCGGCGTCGGTGGCGGTGACGGGGCTTCGGACCGCGTCGTCGGCGGCTATGGGCTCGCTCCGCTCGAGTTTCAGGGGATCCACGTGGCCGAGGTCCGTCGTCGAGACGTGTTGCGGTGGGAGGCCGGACGGCACCCCTCGATGCATCCATGCAAGGGCTCGGCCATGTCGAACCAGAGGCGGACGGCGGTCCGTCCGAACCCGCTGCGAACCGAGGGCGGATGCTCACGTGATCTCACGCTGCCTCTTCTGTCATGCGCCGTTCCGTGAGAATGGCGTGTTTCCGCGCTTTCCGACCTCTCGCAGGGTCGCCTACGATCCCGTGAGGGGACGGCTGTGGGCGGTGTGCGAGTCGTGCCACCGCTGGACCCTGTGCCCCCTGGAGGAGCGGGGGGCGGCGCTCCACGACCTGGAGCGGGGGGCGCACGATTCTGCACGAATTGTCGCGCAGACGGCAAATATTTCCCTCCTCGAGATCGGCGGCACGCTGCTCGTACGGGTGGGTGAAGCAGGGTTGGCGGAGCAGGCGTGGTGGCGGTACGGGCGGGAGCTCAGGAAGCGGAAGGCGTCGTTCGAGAGCCCACGCTCGCAGGTTACCGCCTATACGTTCGGCGCGCTACAGGCCATCGGAAGGCTGCTGGGCCTGGCCGACGACGACGTCGCCATCGCGTGGGACGACAAACCCGTCGCCGACGTGCTCCGCTGGCGGCGCTTCGGTTGGGCCGCGTGGCACGGCCGCAAGCGCCGTCCCTACTGCAACAGCACGCTGCGGGCCCTGCGCTACGACATGTCCTGGTGGGTCTACCCGCTGCGGGGGCAGGACGGGACCCTGGAGGTGGGGGTTCCCTGCCCCCGCTGCGATCCGTGGACGCCGGACAACGTCTACCACCTCCGGGGGCCGCAGGCGGAGAACGTCCTGCGGCGCTGCCTCGCCTATCAGAACATCTCGGGGGCCGACACCGCCCTCATCGGGCAGGCCGCCCGGGCCATCGAGGACGCGGGCTCGGCCGGCGCGTTCGCCCTCGAGACGGTGGACCGACGCCAATGCCTCTGGAAGATGGGGCCCGCAGGCACCGTGGCCCTCGAGATCGCCCTCAACGAGAGCGTGGAGCAGCGGATGCTCCAGCTCGAGGCCCGGGCCCTGGAGTTCCTCTGGCGCCAGGAGGAGGAGCTGGCGCGCATCATCGACGAGCAGCTCACCCCACGCCGCCTGCTGGAGGCGCACCTGAGGAAGCTGCCCGTACGGCTGGTGCCCCGGGGGAACGTGGTGGAGCAGGGGTCGTGAGGCGGACCACCCCGCCCGCCCACCTCAGCTCCGACTCCCGCCCGCCTCGTAGAGGGTGAGCGCCGAATCGCCGAAGGTGCGGGTGCGGCCGCCGCGGGGCGGATCGCGATCGGCGGCGTGCTCCACCACCAGGACGGCGGCGAACGGGATGGCGCGCCAGGCCCGCACGATGCGCTCCGGGAGCCTCGACGCGTAGGGCGGATCGGCCAGGGCGACGTCGTACGCGTCCCGTTCCAGCGCCTCGACGAACGGCACCGCGTCCCGCTTGAAGATGCGCGTCCGGTTCCGCACGGGCAGGCGGGCCACGTTGGCCTTGAGGGCGTGCAGCGCCGGCGGGCCGTTCTCGACGAAATCCACCGACGCGGCGCCGCGGGAGAGCGCCTCCAGCCCCAGGGCGCCGGTCCCGGAGAACAGGTCCAGCACGCGGGCGCCCCGGATCGCGTCTCCCAGCAGCTCCATGTACGCCACCCGCAGGGCCTCTCCCGTGGGGCGGACGCGGCCGCCGGGAGAGGTCAGGTCCGTCCCCGCCCAGCGGCCGCCGACGATCCTCACCTACGGCGCCGCCTCCAGCAGGGGCTCCAGCGGCTCCTCGCGCGCCCCCCGGTCGTCCATCACCGCGAAGTGGGTCTCGGCCGAGGCGTACAGGGCCACGCCGGCGTAGCGCCCCTCCTTGTCCACGATGAAGAAGCGCACGTCGAAGGCCGGCAGGCCCCGCTCGTCGAGCAGGCGCGGCTCGACCGTGTTCTCCTGGATGCGCCGCAGGGCGGCCATGCCCGCGTCCCTGGGCGCCATCCCCCTGCGCATGTTCTCCACGATGAGGTAGGAGGAGAGGTTGTATAGGTTGGCCTCGCCGCGCCCGGTGGAGCCGGCTGCGCCCACGCCGTTGTCGACGTAGAGCCCGGCGCCCAGGATGGGCGAGTCGCCCACGCGCCCGGGGATCTTCCAGGCGAGGCCGCTGGTGGTGGTGACGCCGGCGACGTCGCCATCGGGGGTCACGGCGTTGAGGTTCGTGGTGCCCCAGAACGAGTGGGCGGGGATGAGCCCCTCGCGCACCATGTCCAGCCCGGCGTGCAGGTAGGCGTCGGCCCGCCTGCGGAGCTGACGCGGGGTCAGCGACGCCTCGCCGCCGGGGGGGCGTCCGATGGCGTCCGGGTCGGTCTCGCCGCCGCGCTCCCCCTGGCCCCGCAGCCGCTCCTCGGGGTCGAGCCAGTGGCCCGGGTCCACGCGCCGCTTCCATTCCAGCCACAGCTCCCGGGAGCGCGGGGTGTTGAGGTCGGGCAGGATCTCGAATCCGACGTCGCGGGCGAAGCGCGTGGCCCCCTCCCCGGCGATGAGGTGGTGGTCGGTGAGGCTGGCCACCGCCCGGGCCACCGCCGCCGGCGTAGGCACGCCCTCGATGGCGGCCACGCCACCGGCCCAGCGCCGGGGACCGTGCATGCAGCAGGCGTCGAGCTGCACGACGCCGTCGGCGTTGGGGAGGCCGCCGAATCCGATGCCGCTCTCCTCCGGGTCCAGCTCGGGGATGCGCACGCCCGCCACCAGCGCGTCCAGGACGTCCTCGCCCTCCACGATGCCCCGGAACGCCCGCTCGATGGCGCTCTCGGGGCCGTCGTTCCGGTAGCGGATGCTGCTCACGTCCGCCACGAGCACCGGGGAGGTGGGCCGGGTGTGGACGGCGGGGGCGCCCTCGAGGGGGCGGGGGGAGGCCGCGGCCGCTGCGGCGGCGGCGCCGGTCTTCACGAACGTGCGTCGGTCCATGGCCATCGAGGGGCTCTCCTCGGAGTCGGAAGGGGCGTCAAGGGAGCATACACGGGGGCGTCGTGTCCCGCCTCAGCGGCGCTGCCGAAGAGGCGGCGTGGTGGGCGGCGGGCGCCGGTGCTTCGTCCTCTGCTCGTAGGCGTAGGCGATGCGGATCAGGGTCGGCTCGGACCAGGCGTCTCCCAGGATCTGGAGACCGGCCGGCAGCAGGCCGTCCTCCACCCACCCCATGGGCACGGTCACGGCCGGGAAGCCGGTCGGGGGCGACAGCTCGGCGCTGTTGTTGCCGTGGGGGCTCTCCAGGTCGCCCACGAGGCGCGGCGGGTTGTCCCAGGTCGGGTAGACGAGCGCCTCGACCCCCGCGTCGGCCATGGCCCGCCGCACGCCCTCCCCCAGGGCCGCCGCGTTGGCCGTCGCCCGCACGCAGGAGGTGTC
>JAHWKH010000188.1 GCA_019347995.1 Gemmatimonadota bacterium
CCCATCGTCGACATCCTGGAGCAGACGCCCGACATCCCGCCGGGCAACCAGTGGGCGATCTTCCTCCGCAACCACGACGAGCTCACGCTCGAGATGGTGACGGACGAGGAGCGCGACTACATGTACCGCGTCTACGCCCACGAGCAGACGGCGCGCATCAACCTCGGCATCCGACGTCGCCTGGCGCCGCTGCTGGAGAACAACCGGCGCAAGATCGAGCTCATGAACTCGCTCCTCTTCGCCCTGCCGGGGACGCCGGTCCTCTACTACGGCGACGAGATCGGCATGGGCGACAACTTCTACCTGGGCGACCGCCACGGCGTGCGCACGCCCATGCAGTGGAGCGGCGACAGGAACGCGGGTTTCAGCCGGGCGAACCCCCAGAAGCTCTTCCTGCCCGTCATCATCGACCCGGAATACCACTACGAGTCGATGAACGTCGAGGCGCAGCACATCAACCCCAGCTCGCTGCTGTGGTGGATGCGTCGCATCATCGCCTTGAGGAAGCAGCATCCGGCCTTCGGACGCGGCACGTTCCGCTGGGTGGGCCACGACAACCGCCGGGTCCTCGCCTTCCTGCGCGAGCACGGTGAGGGCGACGAGCGCGAGCGCATTCTCGTGGTGGTGAACCTGTCGCGCTTCTCGCAGGCCGTGGAGCTGCACCTGGAGGAGTTCGAGGGCGCGGTGCCCGTCGAGCTCTTCGGCCGGACCACGTTTCCGGCCGTGGGCGAGGAGCCGTACCGCCTCACGCTCGGGCCCCACAACTTCTTCTGGTTCCGGCTGCAGCCGCGCAGCGCGTTGGATCAGGAGGGCGAGGGCGGCGGCGTCTCCATCCCCGACGCGCTGGACCAGCTTCCCCGCCTCCACGCCGGCGAGACCTGGGACGAGATCTTCGACGAGGACCGGCAGGCCACGCTGGAGGACGCGCTGCGCGCGTACGTGCCGGCTCGACGCTGGTTCGGCGGCAAGGGGCGCCCGGTGCGCTCCATGGGAGTCGACGACCTGATCCACGTGGAGCTCGGCGAGCAGGAGGCCGCCTACCTGGCCGTGGTGCACGTGGAGTACGTGACCGAGGACGACGAGCGCTACGTGCTCCCGCTGGCGTTCGGGACGCGGCAGGATGGAGAGGCCATCCTCAAGCGCACACCTTCGGCGCTGGTGGCGCGGCTCACCCTGGCCGACGGGACCGAGGGGGTGCTCTTCGATGCCGTGGCCAACCCGTCGTTCGTGCGCTGCCTGCTCGAGATCATGACCGGGTCCGCCAGCGCCGCGGGGCGCGAGGGGCGCCTGGGAGGCGTGCGCGACGAAGGCCTCGACCTGCCGGCGGACCTGAGCGAGGTGGAGGTGCGCGTCGGCACGGCCGAACAGTCCAACACCTCGATCGTGCTCGGCGAGCGGTGGATCCTCAAGCTGCTCCGGCGCCTGGAATCGGGGGCGAACCTGGACCGGGAGATCGGCCGCGCCCTCACCGTCCGGGGCTTCGGGCACACGCCCGCCATGCTGGGCGCCGTGGAGTATCGTCGGGGGAAGGGCGACGTGGGCACGGTGGCCGTGCTCCAGGCCTTCGTCCCCAACCAGGGCGACGCCTGGGAGTACACCCTGGACGTGCTCCAGCGCTACCTGGAGCGCGCCATGGCGTCGGAGCTGTCGGTCGACGATCTGCCCCTGCCCGACGCCGGGCTGATCGCGGCCGCCGGAGGGCCGCTCCCCGACGTCGTCCACGACGTCATCGAGGAGTCCACGCTGGAGAACGCCCGCCTCCTCGGCCGGCGCACGGGCGAGATGCACCGGGCCCTGGCGGGGGTGGAGGAGGTCGATTTCCGTCCGGAGGCGTTCACGACCCTCTATCAGCGCTCCCTGTACCAGTCGATGCGCAACCTGCTCGGGCAGACCTTCCGGTCCCTCGAGCGCGGCGGTGAGGATCTCGACGACGACGTGCGCGCCCGCGCGGAGGAGATCGTGGACCGCAAGGGCGACCTCCTGGGCCGCTTCCGCTCCGTCCTGGAGCGCAAGCTCGAGGGCGACCGCATCCGGATCCACGGCGACTACCACCTGGGCCAGGTCCTCTGGACAGGGAAGGACTTCGTCATCATCGACTTCGAGGGCGAGCCGGCCCGGCCGCTCTCGGAGCGGCGGCTCAAGCGCTCGCCCCTGCGGGACGTGGCGGGGATGCTGCGCTCGTATCACTACGCCGCCATCGCCGCCCTCTTCGGCGAGCGCGAACAGGGCCTGGCCGCCGCCGCCGAGCTGGAGGATCTCGAGGCGTGGGCGCGCTTCTGGCACCGCTGGGTGAGCGTCGCCTTCCTCTCGGGCTACCTGGAGGGCGTGGACGAGGACGGGTTCCTGCCCGAGGGTACGGCGGCACGTCAGCTCCTGCTGGACGTCTACCTCCTGGAGAAGGCGCTCTACGAGCTGGGCTACGAGCTGAGCAACCGGCCGCGCTGGGCACGGATTCCCATCGAGGGCATCCTCGAGCTGATGGGCGCCGCGGGCGAGGGCTCGCGGGAGAGCTGATGCCGCCCCGCGCAGCGCACGACGCTGGTGCGCCGGCCGCCGGCCCGGGCATCGATCCCGACCTGGAGGCGCTGGCCCGCCTCCACGGCGTCCAGCCCACGTATCGGACCGCGGGGGGCGAGGAGCGCACCCCCGATCCCGACGCCGTGCTCGCCGTGCTCCGCGTCCTGGGCGCTCCCGTGGAGGGACACGCCGACGTGGCGGCCGCGCTGCGGGCAGGAGCCAGCGAGCGGGGGCGCTCCCTGCTGCCGCCGGTGGCCGTGGCGTGGGAGGGCCGGGGCGGCTCGGTGCCCCTCCACCTGCTGGAGAGCGAGGCGGATGGGGCGCTGGGTTGCCGGCTGTTGACCGGCTCGGGCGACACGGTGGAGTGGGACGGCGACCTGCGCACCACCGGATCCCAGGTGGTGGAGGGGCAGCCGGTGCTGGACGCCCGGCTCGACCTTCCCACCGACCTGCCTCCCGGCTACCACGACCTGGACGTGCGGGTCGGCGCCCGCGAGGCCCGCTGCCGCATCGTCGTGGCCCCGCCGCGCGCCTGGACCCCGGAAGGGGAGGCGCGGGGCTGGGGCGCCTTCCTGCCGCTGTACGCGCTGCGCAGCGGCCGGACCCGGGCCGTCGCGGACCTCACCGATCTCGAAGCCCTCGAGCGATGGGTGGCGGATCTGGGCGGCGAGATCGTGGGAACGCTCCCCATCCTCGCCGCCTTCCTCGACGAGGAGCCGTTCGAGCCGAGCCCGTACGCGCCCGTGAGCCGACTGTTCTGGAACGAGCTCTACCTGGATCCCGAGCGGGCGCCGGGCTGGGAGGAGGCGACCGAGGCGCGGCGTCTGCTGGCCTCTCCCGAGGTCCGGGAGACGCTGGGGCGGCTGCGCGACGAGCGCCACGTGGACTACCGGGAGGCGGCGCGCATCCAGCGGCGGGTGCTGGAATCGCTGGCGGGCTCGTTCGCGCCCGCGGACGGGCCGCTCCCCGCCCCCCTCGCCCTTTTCGCCGAGATACGGCCCGAGGCCCTCCGCTACGCCCGCTTCCGGGCCGTGGGCGAGCGGGAGGGCCGCGGGTGGCGGGAGTGGTCCGCCGCCCCCCGGGCGGGCACGCTGCACCAGGACGATTACGACGAGTCCGCCGTGCGCTACCACCTGTACGCCCAGTGGGCCATGGACGAGGCCCTGCAGCGCCTGGGCGAGCGCCACGCCGGGCTCTACCTGGACCTCCCCCTGGGCACCCACGCCGACGGCTTCGACGTCTGGCGCTTCCGCGACCTCTTCGCCGAAGGCGCGTCGGCCGGCGCTCCGCCCGACGCGTTCTTCGCCGGGGGACAGGACTGGGGCATTCCGCCCATGCACCCGCGGCGCCTGCGGGAGAGCCAGCACGCCTACTGGGCGGCCACCCTGCGCCGCCTCATGGGCGCGTCGGCCATGCTCCGCCTCGATCACGTCATGAGCCTGCACCGGCTGTACTGGGTGCCCCGCGGCTTCCCCGCCACCGAGGGCGTCTACGTGCGCTACCCCGCCGAGGAGCTGTACGCGGTGCTGTGTCTCGAATCCCACCGGCACCGTTGCGAGGTGGTGGGCGAGGACCTGGGGACGGTGCCCGGAGAAGTGCGCGAGGCCATGGAGCGCCACGCGCTGCGGCGCATGTACGTCGTGCCCTTCGAGCTGGGCGGAGAGGGGGCGGAGCGGGCCCGCTTCCACCCGGTCCCGGCCTCGGCGGTGGCCTCGCTCGGCACCCACGATACGGCGCCGTGGTCGGGCTTCTGGGACGCCGTCGACGTGGAGCAGCGCGTGGAGGACGGGCAGCTCGAGGAGGATCGGGCCGAGGACGAGAAGGCGGAGCGGAAGACCTGGCGGCGCAGCGTGCGGGCGGCGCTGGAGGTCGAGGAGGGGACGGAGGAAGACGTCCAGGACGGCGCCGCCTCGGTCCTGCGCGCGGCGCTCCGCTTCCTGGCGGCATCGCCGGCGCGCCTCGTGCTCGTCTCCCTCGAGGACCTGTGGGGCGAGACCGAGCCCCAGAACGTGCCGGGCACGACGGGCGACGCGAACTGGCGGCGCAAGGCCGCCCACACCCTGGAGGAGATCCGCGACATGGAGCAGGTCGGGAGCCTCCTGCAGGAGGTGGACGCCCTGCGCCGCGGCGGGGGCGACGCTTCCACCGGCGGCGACGACGAATACGACGAATGAGACCACACAGCGGGAGAGCGGGACCATGGCAGTGACGGAGCGGCGAGGCGAGATCGGAGAGGTGCGCCACGACGTGTCCCTCCTCGGCGAGGAGGACCTCCATCTCTTCAACGAGGGGACCCACAGCCGCCTCTACAGGAAGCTGGGCGCCCATGGCCTCGAGTCCGACGACGGCGAGGAGGGCGTCGTGTTCGGCGTCTGGGCCCCCGGGGCCCGGGAGGTGAGCGTCATCGGGGACTTCAACGGCTGGGAGAAGGGGGCCCACCCCCTCACCGCCCGGGGGAGCTCGGGCATATGGGAGGGCTTCGTTCCGGGCGTGGGGCGCGGCACCCGCTACAAGTACCACATCGTCTCGCACAACGCCGGCTATGCGGTGGACAAGGCCGACCCCTTCGGCGTCCGCCAGGAGGAGCCTCCGGCCACCGGCTCGGTGGTGTGGGAGCTGGACCACGAGTGGGGTGACGACGCCTGGATGGCGGAGCGCGGGCAGAGGAACGCCCGGGACGCGCCCATCAGCGTCTACGAGGTGCACCTGGGGTCCTGGCGGCGTCCCGACGGGACCATGCCCTCGTACACCTCCATCGCCGAGGCGCTGGCCGACTACGTGGCGGAGACCGGCTTCACCCACGTGGAGTTCATGCCCCTCACCGAGCACCCGTTCTACGGCTCGTGGGGCTATC
>JAHWKH010000189.1 GCA_019347995.1 Gemmatimonadota bacterium
GGCGCTCCCGCGCCCGGGACGTATGATCTCTACGCCGAGCGTCTGGGCTATTACGCCGGCGTGGCCACGCTGGAGCTGCAGGGGGATCAGGAGGTGGTGGTGGAGTTCCGGCTGGAGCCGGCCGCGCTGGCGGTGGACTCCCTCGAGGTCACGGCCCGGGCCGTGCGGAGCGGGCTGGACCGAGTGGGCTTCACCTCGCGGAGCCAGAGCGGCACCGGCCACTTCCTCACGCGCGAGGAGTTGCTGGAGCGGGGGCGGCAGCGGGATATCACCGACGCGCTACGTACGGTCACAGGCGTCCGGGTGGAGAGCCAGCGGTTCGGTCCCGACCGCCTGCTCCTGCGGAGGGTGGGCACGCCCATGGACCCACGGCCCTACTGCCACCCGTTCCTGTTCCTGGATGGCTTGCCTGTCCAGCCTCCCTGGGAGGACCTGGTGGACCTGGAAGACGTGGCTGCGGTCGAGGTCTATCCCGACGCAGGCATGGTGCCGGCGAGCTTCGCCTCGCGTGGCCAGACCTGCGGCGTGGTGGTGGTCTGGAGCCGCCTCCAGTACGGAGGTGGGGGATAGCTTCCGCGCCCTATCCCATCTCCGTCTCGTAGGCGGTCAGGACCAGGTCGGGATCCTCCTGCCGGCGGCGCTCCGAGGCCAGGAAGTCGTAGTACCCGCATCGCACGGTGCCCGGATAGGAGCGGCAGGCGTCCGGCCTGTGCTCGTAGACGGTGCAGCGGCGGGCCTCGGAGTCGAGGAAGCGGCACACGGTCTCGAAGATGTCGTCGTCCTTGTGGCGCAGGATGCGCGTGCCGGGCTCGATCCCGTCGGTCGTGAAGCGCCGGCGAGCCGTCCCGTCCGTTACGCCGAAGCCCCGGGCCAGGCGCGCGACGTCGGCCTCACTCACCTCGATCTGCGGATAGGAACAGCAGTACGCGGGGCAGTTTCCGCAGTCGTAGAAGACCGGCAGGGCCCGGCTCACCCGCCGGCGCCCGCCGCCGTCGTGGGCAGGGTGGAGTCGTCCTGCTCCGCGATCTCCCCTTCGGGCGTCATGGCGTGCTCCATCGGCAGGTCGTCGTAGGCCTCGGTGCCGATGATCCCCTCCTCGAGCCACGCGAACTCGCCGTCCATCGTCCGCCGAGCGACCGCGTAGGTGGCGGCATCGTCGTTGTCGAAGAGGGCGTCGAAGTGGGCCTCGACGCGCCGCCGGGCGTGCCGGCAGAACAGGTCGGCCAGCGCGTACGGAGTCCGATCCGAGCCGTCCGTCTCCACGCGTCGCCGCGCACGCACGCAGGCGGCGGTCATCATGAACAGCTCGGCGCCGACGTCCACCACGCGGCCGAGGACCGCCTGCTTCTTCTCCAGCGACGGACCGAACCGCACCATAGCGTGGAAGATGGAGCGGGCCAGCCGCCGGGACGTGGCCTCGGCGTAGCGCACGTGCTTCGCCAGGGGCCCGTACGCGGAGTGGCGGGGCCAGAAGCTCCAGCCCAGGAAGCGGGTGGGATACCACCAGGCGTAGTGGAGGCCGGCCTTCAGCGCGGACAGGGTCCGCTTCGCCATCGGCGCCCGCGGGTCGATCATGTCGCCCGCGACGCGGAGGTGGGTGTCGACCGCCTCGCGGGCGATGAACAGCCTCATGATCTCGCTGGAGCCCTCGAAGATCAGGTTGATGCGCAGGTCGCGGAGCATGCGCTCCACCGGATAGGGCGCCTCACCCCGCGCCTTCAGCGAGTCGTGCCGCTCGTAGCCGCGCCCTCCCCGGATCTGGAGCGCCTCGCTGCCGATCTCCCACGCCTTCTCGCTGTTCCACAGCTTGCCGATGGCCGCCTCGAGGCGGATGTCGAAGGTGTGGGCGTCGGCCATGCCGCTGGTGAGCTCCACCACCGACTGCATGGCGAAGGTGTCGGCGGCCATGCGGCCGACCTTCTGGGCGATGGCGTCGTGCTTCCCGATGGGCTGCCCCCACTGCACGCGCTCGGCCGCCCACTTCCGGCTCATCTGCAACGAGGCCTTCCCCGCGGCCGCGCAGAACGCGGGCAGGGAGAGCCGTCCGGTGTTGAGGGTGATGAGGGCCAGCTTGAGGCCCTTCCCCTCCCCCCACAGGAGGTTCTCCTTCGGCACCTTCACGGCGTCGAAGCGGAGCACGCCGTTGGAGAGGCCGTTGAGGCCCATGAACGAGCTCTCGTGGACCGTCTCCACGCCCTCCCAGGCGGTCTCCACGATGAAGGCGCTCACCGGGCGGCGGCCCGTCCGTCCTCCGGCGACGGGGGTGCGCGCCATGACCACGATGATCTCGGCGCGGGGACCGTTGGTGCACCACAGCTTCTCGCCGCTCAGCACCCAGTGCGAGCCGTCCTCGGAGAGCTCCGCGTGGGTGCTCATGTTGGCCGGATCCGAGCCCGCGTCGGGCTCGGTCAGGGCGAAGGCCGACAGGGCGCCCTTCGCCAGCCGGGGCAGGTACTTCTTCTTCTGCTCCTCGGTGCCGAAGTAGATGAGGGGCTGGGGCACGCCGATGGACTGGTGCGCCGACAGGAAGGCGCCCGTGGAGGCGCACCGGCTCGACACGAGCTGGAGGGCCCGGTTGTAGGTGGTCTGGGAGAAGCCCAGGCCTCCGTGCTCCGTGGGGATCTTGATGCCGAGGGCGCCCAGCGCCGCCAGCCCCTGGAGCACCTCGTCGGGAACCCAGCGCTCGCGGTCGATGGCGTCGCCGTCGATGTGCTCGCGCGCGAATGCCTCGAGCCGCGTCAGCCACTCCTCGGCCCGATCGGCCTCCGCCGGGTCGGGCTCGGGGGGAGGCCACAGGAGGTCGAGATCGTAGCCGCCGGAGAAGATGGAGCGGGCGAAGCTCCTTCTCTCCCACTCCTGCTCGCGGGCCGCCTCGGCGACCTCCCGGGCCTCGCTCTCGGTGGCGAGGGCGCCGCTGTGGGACTCGGGCATGCTGCGTCTCCATCGGAGCTGGGGCCGGACGTCTCGGGGGTGGATACCCTCCACGATCCGGGCGGTTCTGCGGGGGCGGCCTTCAGTCCCCCGACACGCCGCGTCGGCACACTTCGTCCCATCCCTGGTCGCAGGCGCGCTCGTGGAGCGCTTCGGCGGACCAGTCCGTCAGCGGCGGCTTCGTTCCCCGCAGGACGATGGGGAGGTCGGCGGCGCGGGGTGGGGCGCGCCGCAGCGCCCGGGCGCCGGTCTCCAGGCGGCGGACGTTCTCGCACCCCGCCTCGAAGCCGAGGTCGCACGCGCGCCGGAACGCCGCGGTGGGGTTCTGTCCGTCCTCCAGGCGCAGGAGGCCCAGCTCGTTGCAGGCCCACCCTGAGCCGTCGCCACAGTAGAAGCCCGTCTTGGTGGCGGCGTATTCGCACGCGCGGGCGTTGTTGCCCTCCTCGCAGACTTCCCGCCAGAAGGGGAGGGCCTGTCCACGGTGCGTGTCCCCCACCCCCCGCACGGCGGTCAGGGCGACGAAGATGGCGGCCCAGGCGAACGTGTAGGCGAGATTGCGCCGCTTCGACGTCAGGGGAGCCCTGGACGGGACGGCGGGGCCGCGGAGCGCGGCGAAGGGTCCCGCGGCGATGCGGTCGATGCGGCGGACCATGAGGTTGAGCAGGGGGACGGGCAGGAGCTTGTCGTAGAACGTGGGCACGCCCAGGGCGCCCAGGACGACGTAGAAGAAGGTCGTGCCGGCGCCGTAGAGGACGCCGAAGGCGATCCTGCCCGACTCGCTCCTCGGAGCGGTCGAGGGATCGGTGAAGAGCAGGTGCATCCCCAGGAACACCGGAACGGGGATGTGCGAGTCGAAGAAGAGGTACGTTCCCGTGGCCTGGAAATAGACCACGCTGATGAGATACGCGGTGACCACGGCGGGCATGGTCATCCTCGCGACGCCGAACAGGAGCTGTCCCGGCAGGGCGGCCAGGAAGATCACGAGGTACATGTTCGGCGGATAGTACTGGGACGTGGCGATGGCCTGGCCCAGCGTGATGTCCGACGAGCCGGTGACGATGAGCGCCACCGCGAACAGCGCCAGTGGGAGGGAGGATGGGTTGAAGATGTGCGCCGAGCGCCCGTCCCGGTTCCAGCGGATGAGGTCCTTGCCCAGATAGCCCACCGCGATCATCACGAACTGCCACTGGAACCACTCGGGGCGCAGCCACAGGAAGAGGTTGATGCTGAGGATGACGGGAAAGGGCCCGAATCCCAGGGCGTACGTGCGCCGCCGCGACCAGGAGAGGAGGCTGTCGACGCCGTAGGCGAAGATGATCTGCGCCGCGATGAGCGGCAGGAACGCGTAGACGAAGCGGACGTGCCAGCCCCAGTAGAGCAGCACGGTGATCTGGGCCAGGGCCTGGACCCAGTGGTGCTTGCGCAGCGCCACCGTGAGCGTGAGGGGCTCGCCCTGGCGCGACGCGCCGGGAAGGAGCGCCGCCGCCCAGGCCAGCAGGACCGCGCCGGCGCCCAGGAACGCCGGGTAGAGGCCGGGCCGGCCCTCGATCAGCGTGGCGAACGCCAGCAGGAGGAGGGCGCACGCCCCTGGAAGAAGCAGCACCCGGGCTCCACCGGCGGCTCCGGCGGGTCGCTCGGCACCCCCGCCGGGTCGGGAACGGCTCATCGGGAGGCGTCCTCCACCTCGTCGCGGGTCTGCGGGTCCAGGGCCTCGCTCCTCTCACCGCGCACGAAGCCCTCGATCTCCTCGCTGCGCGCCTCCGCGTCCTTCTCGCCGATCTCCATGAGGGCCCTGAGATAGTCGGGCTGGAAGAGGATCAACGAGAGGAGGTCGGGGCTCTCGCTCTCTCGCGTGCCGAGTCCGCGGGTGAGGAAGCGGAAGGAGGGGGGCAGCTCCGGCTCGTACTGCGACGACAGGCGTCCCAGGTCCACCGACGGCCGCAGGACGAGCAGCTCGACGGGCCGCAGACCCATGCGCTCGTGCTCCGGCAGCGAGGCCAGGAGCTGGTTGATCCGCTCGAGGCGGAGCGCGTCGGCGTCCAGCAGGTCCAGGAAGATCGAGTTCATGAGCACGCCCACCACCTGGGCGGGGGGCGGATAACCCTCCACCGTCGGCCGGTCCGCCTCGCTCTGCGTCCGGTCGTAGCGGGTGGAGATGGCGATGATCCGGTCCGCCCCGAGGTGCAGGGCGGGGGAGAGGGGGGCCGTGAGTCGCATGCCTCCGTCGCCGAACCATGCGTCTCCCAGCTTCACCGCCGGGAAGAACAGCGGGAGGGCGGTGGACGCCATGACGTGGTCGACGGTGAGCCGCGTGTTGCGCGAGGACCTCTGGGGCCGTTCCCACTCTTCGATGTCCTCGCCCTCCACCCACGTGATCGACTGGCCGGTGG
>JAHWKH010000018.1 GCA_019347995.1 Gemmatimonadota bacterium
TCCGATCTGCGCCAGACCGTGCTCGAAGGCTGGAACCGCCGCGAGAACGTCGACGGCCGGGTCTACCACGTGATCGAGACCGACAACGGCGAGCGCTACGTGCGCGCGTGGTTCGCGGCGGTCGCGGAGAAGATCGATCGGCCGCGCGAGGTCGCGGAGGACGAGCCGTGGGTGCACGTGGATCTCGGCGAGCAGACCCTCGTGCTCTACCGCGGCGACATGCCGATCTACGCCACGCTGGTGGCGCACCAGGTGGCGTACATCCTGGAGGACGCGGGCGCGCGCCTGGTCTTCTGCTCCACGAAGGAGCAGATGGACAAGGCGCTCGAGGCGTGCCGGAGCTGCTCGGCCGACGTACGCGTGGTGGTCTTCGACGAGGTGGGCCCCACGCCCGACGGCGTCGTCACGTGGAGCCGCTTCCTGGCGCGCGGCGAGGCACGCATGGCCAGCGTGAGCGGCGAGGAGTTCCGCGCCTCCGCCACCCGGCCCCGCCCCGAGGACGTCGCGACCCTCCTCTACACGTCGGGGACGACCGGCGACCCCAAGGGCGTCATGCTGACCCACGACAACCTCTACTCCAACGTGGAGGCGGCGTCGCGGGCACTTCCCATCACGGAGGACGACGTCACCCTCTCGTTCCTCCCCCTCTCCCACGTGCTCCAGCGGATGGTGGACTACCTCCTCTTCTCCCGGGGGTGCACCATCGCCTACGCCCACGCCATCGAGACGGTGGCCGACGATCTCAGGATCGTGCGCCCGACGGTGGTGGTCAGCGTGCCTCGCCTCTACGAGAAGGTCTACAACAAGGTGATGGAGGCGGAGGGGCTCAAGGGCAGGCTGGTCCATTGGGCCCGGGAAGTCGGCACCCGCTGGGCCGAGGATCGGCTCCAGGGCCGCCAGCCCGGTGCGCTCACCCAGGTCGCCTGGGCTTTGGCCGACAGGCTGGTCTACAGGAAGATCCGCGCGGGCGTGGGCGGCCGGCTGCGCTACTTCGTCAGCGGCGGCGCTCCGCTGGAGCCCGACATCGCGCGCTTCTTCTACTCCGTCGGGCTCCCCGTCCTCGAGGGCTACGGGCTCACCGAGACGAGCCCGGTGACGAACGTGAACACGCCCGACGACATCTGCATCGGGACGGTGGGCAAGCCCGTGGCGGGAACCGAGATCAGGATCGCCGACGACGGCGAGATCCTGGTGCGGGGGCGCCAGGTCATGAAGGGCTACTACCGGCCCGAGGACACCGCCGAGGCGTTCGACGAGGAAGGGTGGTTCCGCACCGGGGACATCGGCGAGCTGGACGTCGACGGCTTCCTCAGGATCACGGACCGCAAGAAGGACATCATCGTGACGGCGGGAGGCAAGAACGTGGCGCCCCAGCCCATCGAGAACCGCCTGAAGACCCACCCGCTGGTGGAGCAGGTGGTGATGGTGGGGGACAAGCGGAAGTTCGTGGCGCTGCTCCTCGTTCCGTCCTTCCCCCAGCTCGAGTCCTGGGCGCGCGCGCAGGAGATCGACTGGAGCGACAGGCGCGAGCTCCTCCGCGAGCCACGGGTCCAGGACCACGTGGCGAAGGAGATCTTCGCCCACGTCGGTGAGCTCGCGTCGTACGAGAGCCCCAAGAAGATCGGACTGCTGGAGAAGGAGTTCACCATCGAGGACGGCACGCTGACGCCGTCGCAGAAGGTACGGCGCCGGGCGGTGCAGGAGCGCTACCGGGGCCTCATCGACCGCTTCTACGCCGAGGAGAACGTGGATGAGGCCGTCTTCGTGGACCACGGGGGTGCCGAAGGGTGAGCACCGACGTGCGCGTGGTGCTCATGACGGCGCCGGACCGGGAGACGGGTGAGCGGCTGGGCCGCGCCCTGGTGGAGGAGCGGCGGGCGGCCTGCGCCAACGTGATCCCCACCGTCACCTCCATCTTCTGGTGGGAGGGCGCGGTGGAGCGGGCGGAGGAGGTGCTGGTGGTGCTGAAGACGCCTGCCGCGCAGGTGGCGGCGCTGGTGGAGCGCGCGGTGGAGCTGCATCCCTACGACGTGCCCGAGGTGCTGGCTCTTCCCGTCGAGGCGGGCCACCCGGCCTACCTGGCGTGGGTGCGCGAGGAATCCGGCGGGGCGGGGGCCGGACGATGAGCTCCCGACACCGCCGCAGGCGAGAGCGGCCGCCCATTGAAGGGGTCGGCGACGGCGCGGCCAGCCAGGGAGAGCTCCTGGACAGCGCGGAGCCGGGCGCCGGACAGCCGGGGATCGACGCCCGGGGCGGCGATCAGGGGGACGGGGAGCGGCGGGACGGGAAGCCGCGGGAGGGAGAGCCGCGGGACGGTGAGGCGCCTGAGGGAGAACCGCGGGACGGTGAGGCGTCGCGGGAGGACCCGCCGCCCCCCGAAGAACCGGGAGACGCGAATCGCGACGGTCCGGTGGAGTTCGAGATGGTCGGCGGGAGCGAGCGGCAGGGCGAGGGCGGCGTGGAGCCCGCTCCGGCTCCGCGGCCGACCGGGCCCGCGGCCCAGAAGCTGGCGCGGGCCCGGGAACTGGTGAAGGAGCGGCGGGTGGAGGAGGCCATCGCCCTCTACCGTGAGATCCTCCACGAGGCTCCGCAGAACCTCAAGGCCCGCAACAACCTGGGCGTCCTGCTGGAAGAGGCCGGATCTCCCCGGCTGGCCCTCGAGCAGTTCGAGGCGGCCCGGGAGCTGGAGCCGGAGAACATCGAGGTCCTCACGAACACGGGCTCGGTCCTGGCCGTCCTGGGCCGCTACGACGAAGCTGAACGGGAGCTTCGGCGCGCGCAGCGCCTGGAGCCGGACAACGTGGCGGTGCGGGCCAACCTGGGCGTGCTGCAGTTCCGCCGGGGGCTCTACGCCCAGGCCGAGGTCGAGCTGCGCTGGGTGTGCGAACGGGACGCGGACCACGGCCCGGCCCACTTCTACCGGGGCGAGGCGCTGAACCGCCTGGGGCTGGTCGAGCCGGCCCTGGAGGCCCTGGAGCGGGCCGTTCATCTCCAGCCGAACAACGCACGGGCCTACTACACGCTGGGCATCCTGTACGACCGCAAGCACCTCCCAGTGGAGGCGCAGGCCATGTACCGTCGCGCGCGGGAGCTCTCCCGCCCCGCGAGCCCGTGACGTCCATCCGCATCCGCCGGGGCCGCCTGGGCGACGCGGCCACCGAGGCGGTGCTTCGGCCGGTGCGCTCCGATCTCGCCGCCGTCACCGCCGCCGGCCGCGAGGTCGGCCTGGACGCCGGCGCGGACGTGGTCGAGCGCCTCGCGGGGCTGGGAGAGGTGCCCGTGGGTGGCGCCGTGGTGACGCCGGGCGGGAAGCTGGCCGCGGCCTTCCTCATCCACGTCGTCGTGCAGGCACCGGACCAGCCGATGACGGAGACGACGGTACGGCGGGCGCTGGTGAACGGGCTGAGGCGGGCCAGGGAATGGGGCATCGCGTCGCTGGCCCTTCCGCCGCTGGGAGCCGGCGCCGGCAGCCTGGAGCCCGAGCGCTGGGCGCGGCTGGTGGTGGGCGTGCTGCGCGAGCACGGGAGCGAGGGCGGCGATCCGCGGGAGGTGGAGATCGTGGTGGAGACGCCCTACGAAGAGGAGCTCTTCGAGGGAGAAGTCCGTGCGGGCGACGCCCCGGACGAGGAAGGCCGGCAGAAGACGGGAGAGTCATGAGCCGACGGATCGTGGGAACCCTGGTGGTGGTGGCGTGGCTGGGCATGGTGGGGTGGCAGGTCCGCCGCGCGTACTTCCAGCCCGAGCTGGCCCAGCTGGCCGAAGCCGCCATGGCGCTGGCGCCCGGGGTGAGCTTCTACACGCTGAGCATGGGCCAGCGGACGGTCGGCCAGGCCACCTCCCGTCTCGACACGGTGCCCGACGGATTCGTCCTCGAGGACGTCATGGTCCTCGAGCTTCCGGCCCTCGGCCAGACCGGCTCGGCGGTGGTGCGCAGCCGGGTCTCGCTGACGCCGTCGCTGGTCATGGAGAGCTTCTCCTTCTCCCTCGACTCGGAGGTGGGCCGCTTCGAGGCCGAGGGGGAGCTCGGCGCCGACTCGACCCTCCACGTGACCATCCGCTCGCAGGGCACGACCCAGACCCTCGAGTTCCGCGTCGCCCAGCCTCCGGTCTTCAGCGCCGCCGTCCCCATCCGGGTGGCCATGGGCGGAGACCTGCGGGTGGGGAGCCGCGTGCGGCTTCCCGTCTTCGACCCCTCCACGCTCTCCACGCGCACCGTCGAGGTCCACGTCCTGGAGCGCGAGACGGTGATCGTTCCCGACAGCGCCGCCCTGGACCCGGTGAGCCAGCGGTGGGAGCCCGCGCGATACGATACGATTCCCGCCTGGAAGCTGGCCCAGCTCTACGGCGGCGTCTCGGTGGAGAGCTGGGTGGACGACGACGGGAGGGTGCTGCGCTCGTCCTCTCCCCTCGGCTTCTCCATGGAGAAGACCGAGTACGAGCTGGCGCGCCAGGACGTGGAGCAGGCCCGCCTCGCCGGCCTGGCCGGGGGGGGCGCGGTGGACGAGGACGTGATCCTCTCCACGGCGGTGGCCAGCGACGTGGACCTGGGCGCCACCACCGCCTGGCGCGAGATCCGATTCCGCCTCTCGGGCGTGGACCTCGAGGGATTCGAGCTGGAGGGCGGGCGGCAGACGCTCCTGGGCGACACGCTGGTCGTGCGCCGCGAGGACTGGGACGCCCTGGAGCCCGGCTACCGACTGCCGTACAAGCGCATGGATCTGGCCGACGCGCTGGAGCCCGAGCCGCTCATCCAGAGCGACGATCCGCGCATCATACGCCACGCCCGCTCCATCACCGCGGCGCGGGCGGACTGGAGCCCGGATCCGCGCCACGTGGCGGCGCAGCTCACGCGCTCCGTCTACGGAAGCCTCGCGAAGTCGGTGACCTTTTCGATCCCCAGCGCCGTGCAGGTGCTGGAGACGCGCCGGGGCGACTGCAACGAGCACACCGCGCTCTACGTGTCGCTGGCGCGCGCGGTGGGCATCCCGGCGCGCATCGCCGCGGGGCTGGTGTGGACGTCGCGCGGGGGGGACGCCTTCTACTACCACGCCTGGCCGGAGCTCCGGCTCGGGCACCCCGACGTCGAGTGGGTCCCCGTCGACCCGACGCTCGGCCAGTTCCCCGCCGACGCGGCCCACATCCGCTTCGTCGTCGGCGGCCTGGCGCAGCAGGTCGACATCGTGAGGCTCATCGGACGCCTGGAGATCGACGTCCTGGAGACGCTTCCGGTAGAGGTGGCGCAGTGAGCCGTGCGGGAGAGGAGAGCGGGGACGCGGCGCCCGGGGGCCGGTCCATGCTCCGCCTGGAAGGAGTGGTCAAGCGCTACGGGTCCTTCGAGGCGGTCAAGGGAGTGGACCTGGACGTCCGCTCCGGCGAGATCTTCGGCTTCCTCGGCCCCAACGGCGCCGGCAAGACCACCACGATCCGCATGGTGGCGGGCGTCCTGCGTCCTTCCGGGGGGCGCGTGCTCATCGGCGGTGACGACATGAACACGCGGCCGGGGGCGGCCAAGCAGCGCATCGGCTACATCCCCGACCGCCCGTATCTGTACGAGAAGCTCACCGGCGGCGAGTTCCTGCGCTTCGTGGCCGGCCTGTGGGGCAGGGACGGAGCCGAGGCCGAAGCGCGGGGCGACCGGCTCCTGGAGCTCTTCAGCCTGACGGAGTGGAAGGACGAGCTGGTGGAGAGCTACTCCCACGGCATGCGCCAGAAGCTGCTCATCAGCTCCGCCCTCGTGCACCAGCCCGAGCTGATCGTCGTCGACGAGCCCATGGTGGGCCTCGACCCGCGCTCGGCGCGGATTCTCAAGGATCTCCTGCGCACCTTCGTGGAAGGCGGCGGCACGGTCTTCCTCTCGACCCATACGCTGGAGGTGGCCGAGGCCCTGTGCGACCGCATCGCCATCATCCAGGAGGGTCTCATCATCGCGCTCGGCACGATGGACGAGCTCCGGGCGCAGTCCCACGCCGGCGAGGCGCACCTGGAGGAGATCTTCCTCAGGGTGACCGGCGGTGACGAGATGGCCGACGTGGTGGCGGCGCTGCGGGAGACGCTGGAGTGAGCACGCGCCAGGCGTCGCTGGCCTGGATCCTGGGACCCAAGGTGCGCACCCGCATCAACCGGGCCCGCTCCGACGAGGGTCGCCTGTTCAAGGCGCTCATGCTGGGCTTCGTGGGGCTGTTCTTCTGGGCCCTCATCTTCGCCGTGATCTTCCGCATGCTCCTCTATTTCCGGGGCACGCAGGGCATCGGCGACCTCCTGGCGGCCAAGCTGCTGGGCCTGGCGTTCCTCACCTTCTTCACCCTGCTGCTCCTCTCCAACATCATCACGGCGCTGTCCACGTTCTTCCTGGCCGACGACCTGGAGCTCCTGGTGGCGGCGCCCGTGGACGCGGTGCGCGTGTACGGCGCGCGTCTCGTGGAGACGCTGGTGGACTCGTCCTGGATGGTTGCGCTCCTGGCCGTGCCCCTGCTCGCCGCCTATGGCGTCGTATACGGCGGCGGGCCGCCGTTCTACCTGCTGGCCGTGGCGACCCTGGCGGCATTCCTGGTCGTCCCGGCGGTCATCGGCTCGGCGGCCACGCTCCTGCTGGTCAACGTCTTCCCGGCCCGCCGGACCCGCGATCTCCTGGCCCTCGTCGGGCTGCTCACGGCGGCGGGCGTCGTGGCGCTCCTCCGCTTCGTGCGGCCGGAGCGCCTCATGCGGCCGGAGGAGTTCCGCGATCTGGTCGACTTCATGGCGGTCCTGCGCACCCCCACCTCGCCCTGGCTCCCCTCCGAGTGGGCGTCCGCCGCCCTCATGTCCCAGCTCCGGGGCTTCTTCGATCCGTTCCCGTTCCTGCTCCTGTGCACCACGGCCGCGGCCTTCGTGGTGCTGGGCGCGTGGGGCCACGCCCGCTGGTACCAGGGCGGCTTCACCCGGGCGCAGGAAGGGGCGGAGAAGAAGGCGGGGCGCCGGCGCTCGCGGTTCCTGGAGGCGGCGCTCGCGCGTGCCACCCCGAGCACCCGGGAGCTGGTGGCCAAGGAGGTGCGCCTCTTCTTCCGGGACGCGACCCAGTGGTCCCAGCTCATCCTCCTGGGCGTGCTGGTGGTGGTCTACGTGTACAACATCAAGGTCCTGCCCCTGTACACGGGGGAGCAGGTGTCCTTCTTCCTCATCAACGTCATCTCGTTCCTCAACCTGGGGCTGGCGGGCTTCGTGGTGGCCGCCATCGCGGCGCGCTTCGTCTTTCCGGCCATGTCGCTGGAAGGCCGCATGATGTGGCTGCTGCGTTCCTCTCCGCTGGACGTGCGCGCGCTCTTCTGGTCCAAGTACTGGGTGGGCACGCTGCCCCTGCTGCTGGTGGCGCTCCCCCTCATCGTCGGCACCAACCTGATCCTCTCGGCCTCGCCGCTGGTGCTCGCGCTCACCACCGTCACCATGATCGGCATCACGCTGGCGCTCACGGCCATGGCCCTGGGGTTCGGGGCGCTGTTCCCCAATTTCGAGACGGAGAACCCGGCCGAGATCCCCACCTCGTTCGGCGGGCTGATGTTCATGATGGCGGCCACCACCTACCTGGCCGGCGTGGTCATCCTGGAGGCGTGGCCCGTCTACCTCTTCCTGTCGGCCCGCTTCCAGGGCGGCGGGGAGGCGAGCCCCCCTCTCGTGCCGTTGGTGCTGGGGGTCTCGGGCGCCGCCGTCCTCACGGCCCTGGCGATCTGGCTGCCTCTGCGGGCGGGCGTGCGCAAGGTGCGCCACGCGGAAGCCTGAGGGTCCGCGGCGCCGTGTACGCCCTCTGCACCGGCTCGGGGAAGGACGCCACCCTCGCCCTCCACAGGGCGCGCGACGCCGGGCTCGACGTGGGCGTCGGGCTCAACCTCCACGACGCGGCCTCGGGGCGCGTCGCCTTCCACGGCACCCGCGCCGCGCTGGTGGAGGCCCACTGCCGGGCCCTGGGCCTCGAGCCCCTGCTGATCCCGGTGGAGGCCGGCGCCTTCGAGCCCAGGTTCGTCGAGGCCCTGCGGGAGCTTGCGGAGCGGGGCGCGCGGGGCGTCGTCTTCGGCAACGTCCATCTCGCCGACGTGCGCGCCTGGTACGAGGAGCGGGTACGCGCCGCGGGGCTGGAGCACGTGGAGCCGCTGTGGGGCGAGCCCCCCGCCGACCTGGTCCGCGACGTGGTTCGCCTCCGGTACCGCGCGCTGGTGGTGAGCGTGGACCTGGAGCAGGGCCGACCGTCCTGGCTGGGCCGCGAGCTGGACGACGCCCTGGTGGCCGAGATGGAGGCCCACGGCGCGGACCCGTGCGGAGAGCGCGGGGAATACCATACATTCGTGCATGACGGGCCCGCCTTCTCCTCCGCCGTGCCAGTGGCGCGAGGGGACGAGGTGGAGATGAAGGGGCACCGTCTGTTGGATCTGGTTCTGCGGACGACGTGATCTCACAACTCGCCCGACGGCCCCCCCCGGCCGTCCGCCGGAGACGCGACATGCTCGACTCCATCCGCTCGTTCTTCAACGCGGCCATGAACCCCCCCGAGGACGCCGATCCGAACGTCCGTCACCGGGACATCCGCCTGGCCGCCTGCGCGCTCCTGCTGGAGCTCGCCTATGCCGACGACGAGTTCAGCGAGGACGAGCGCCAGCACCTCAGGGGTGCCATCCGCCGCCAGTACGGGCTGGACCATGCGCAGGCCGACAAGCTGCTGAGGATGGCCGAGAAGGAGCGCGCCGAGGCGGTCGACCTCTGGCAGTTCACCAACCTCATCAAGGAGACCTACACGCTGGGCCAGAAGATGGTGCTGGCCGAGATCATGTGGGGCCTGGTCTACTCCGACGGCGACCTGGCCCGGCGCGAGGACTACCTCATGAGGAAGATCTCCCACCTCCTCGACCTGGAGGCGGGCTACCTGTCGGCGGCGCGCCAGCGGGTGGAGGGGGGCGAGTCGGACGCGGCCAGGCTGCCGCAGATCGACTGACGGGCACTTCCCCGCATCCTCCACCCGGCCCATATTGGGGCGCCTCGACCCGAAACGATCGACAGCGAGCGAGAAGCCCGATGCGCGACATGCTTCCCGGCGGCTACCTCTTCATCCACGCCGTCTTCTGGTTCGTGGTGTCCCTGGTGGCCGTGGGCACCAACGCGGTGGCGATCATCCTGAGCATCGGACTCGTGCTCCTGGTGCTGGAGGCCGCGGGCAGGGCCTGACGGAGCCGATGGGCCGGCCGCGCGGGGCGTCTTCCGGGAACCCGGGGGGCGCCCCCGTTTTACATTGTTGCGGGCCGCACGCGGCGGCCCACGATCCATCGCGGGAGATATGGCGACATGCTGGTGCTGAAGATTCTCGGAGGCGTGCTGGCCCTGGCTCTCGGGGTCTGGCTGGGCCTGCCGGGCCGCTACGAGCAGGACGAGGAGGAGCTCGAGCGCCTCCTGCAGCGGCCGGGAGGCGTGCACCGGCGGGCCAAGCGGCACTTCACGCCCCTGGACTGGTATCGCAACGAGACGAAGGGCTCGGACCGCCGGCGGGCCGAGACGCGCCGTTTCAAGACGGCGGCTCCCAAGCGGAAGTAGCCGGCCGCCTCAGGCCCCGATCAGCCAGTCCACGGCCACCAGGGCGAGGCCGATCATCGCTCCCAGCACGTAGCCCAGGCGCACGATGAGCCGGAGCTCGCGCTCCGTCACCCGCCGCACCAGCTCCTCCAGCTTGGGCGTCGGGTACTCCAGGACCTTGTCCTCCACCCGGCGTGCCACGTCGATGCGCTCCACGACGGTGGGGACCTGCTCCTGGAGCCAGATCCACAGCGGACTGGCCAGGCCCCGCTCGAGCCGCTCCGGCGCATCGTCGGGGAGGTAGCGGGCGGGCACGCCGATGGGGCGGTCCAGGAGCGCGCCGGAGACGCGCTCCCCCACCTCGCGGTACAGGCGCGCGGCGGCGTCGCTTCGGGCCACCTTCACCATCCCCGCCGCCACCTTCTCCGTGGGCACCCGCTCCATCACGTCGCCCCACGTGCGCGCTCCGGCCTTCTGGAGCGCCAGGTCGAGCTTCTCGACCAGGAAGGCGCGCGTCTGTGGATCCCGCGCCGCTCCCACCACCCAGTCGGCGACGGTGGCCCGCGCCTCGAGGACGTTCGACGACTCGGGCTCCCCCAGCACCGACCGTACGGGCCGCCGCAGGAAGTCCACGACGGCGTCGTTGATGCCCCGGGACATGGCCTCCTGCACGCCCGGCTCCTGCAGCAGCTCGGAGAGGCGCTGCGCCCCTTCCTTCTCGATGGTGTCCAGGACGCGGTCCACCGTGTCCTCGGTGACCACCAGGCGCGCGACCACGCGCTGGTGGAACCTGAGGTCGCGCAGGAAGCGGTGGAACAGGTCGTGGAGCGTCGACTCGAAGCGCGCCCGTGTGTCCGGATCCTCCAGGAGGGCGCCCAGCCTCTCGATGGCCAGGGGCAGGTACGCCTGGATCGCGTGCTCCAGCGACCCCACGAGCCCCAGCGGCAGGATCTCCTCGAACGTCCGCTCCGGCTCCAGGAGCCTGTGGCTCGCCCGCTCGAGGTAGTCCTCGACGGTGCGGCGGAAGTCGTCGCTGGCCACCGCACCCTCGAGCCAGTCGTCGACCGCCTGGGCGATGGCCGCTTCCCGCGCAGGGGTGAGCACGCCGCCCACGGGCTCGTCGCGCACCGCCGCCACCAGCTCGTCGGCGCGGCGCCCCACCGACGCCTCGAACCGCTCCGATTTCAGGTAGGCATGCAGCCGCGCCAGCGCGTGCCCCAGCATGTCGTCCACGAAGCCCTCGGCGGCGGAGCCCATCCCGTCGGGCAGCATCTCGCGGAGGGAGCCGCGCTCGCGGTGCAGGACCTCGTCCAGGAAGGCCGCCAGCCGCTCGTCGAAGGCGCCCCGGAACGCCGGCTCGGTGAAGATGCGGGCCAGGTCCTCGTCGGTGAGGAGCTTGCCCCCCACCGTGCGGCCGATGGCCGCCGCGAGCCGGGCCTGGTTCTTGGGCACCGCGCCCTGGAGGAAGCCGATCCGCCAGCGGCCCAGACGCGGAGGCTCGTACGGGTGGAACAGCATCCAGATGGCGATGGTGTTGGTGACGCCGCCGGCCAGGGCGCCGAACGCCACCGTGATGAGCGCGCGCAGGAGCTCGGGGGACACTAAACCACCCTTGCTAGAACTGCAGGTGCCGGTGGATGCCCCGCACGGGGTACTCGATGCCCCCGATGGTCACCGTGCCTTCGATCTCGAAGAGGGCGTCCACGGGGAGCAGCGGCCCCTCGCCTTCGCCGGCCTGGAGCTGCGCCGAACGCACGTTGAGGACGGCGACGAGCTCGCCGTCGGAGGAGCGGGCGCGCCACTCCACGGGCACGTCGCGACGCGCGCGCTCGAACGCCCGCGCCTCGCTCCACGACACCGACACCCGGGGCCACTGGAGCTCCCGGAAGTCCAGCCGGGCCCAGCCCTGGTAGGCGCCGGCCGTGCCGGGAGGCCGCGCCTCGGAGGCGGCCAGCAGCACCTGGAGGGAATCGCCGGACGTGAGGAGCGCCCAGTCGCCCGACGGAGGGTCCTCGGGCCTGCGGGCGCGGGAGACGTCCAGGATGAGCCCTTCGATGCGCTGGTTGGCCAGCAGGGCGGCGCCGTCCAGCAGGCGGTACGACTCCCCCCGCCGGCCGTTCCATTCCACGCGGGTCGGACCCAGGACCGTCTCGAGGTGGCGGGGCCCCGACTCGAAGACGATGCGCTCCAGGGCGTCGGCCTCGCCCACCACGATCCGCATCCGGCCTCGGGGCAGGAGCCGCCAGGGAACGCGGCTCGGCGCGGTCTCCCAGCGCTCCTGGAAGAACGGCTCCCATACGCCACCCCGGGTGAGCCAGGCCCGGGCCTCCCGGGCCACCGCTCCGGGCCGCGCTCGAGCGCTGATGAGCCACGGCACCATGAGCGTGCTGTCGGTGCCCGGGGTGAGGAAGACGATGTGCCGGTCGTAGATCCGACCGCTCTGCACGGCGGCGGAGACGGTGTCCGGGCTCGACGGGCCCCGCTCCGATCCGGCGTCCGAGGACTCGGCCGAGCAAGCGGAGCAAGCCACCAGGAGGGGGAGCAAGCGAAGCGGAGAGAAGGGCTTACGCATGAGGGAAGGCAAGGTAGCGGGCGGGTTGCCGGGGGTCGAGAGGCTCCCTATGTTCGGCCGCTCTCTTCCCCAGCCGAATCTCCCGACCCGCCAGGACGCGCGCATGCAGCTCTATACGAAGATCCTGATCGGTCTCCTGGCGGGCGCCGTGGCCGGCGGCGTGGCCAACATCGGGGGGATCGAGCCCCTCCAGGCCCTCTTCTCCGCCCTGGAGCCCATCGGGACCGCGTTCATCCGGCTCATCACCATGATCGTGATTCCCCTGGTGGTGGCGAGCCTCCTGGTGGGCACGGCGTCGCTGGGGGACATCCGCAAGCTGGGGCGCATCGGCGGAAAGACGCTGGCGTACTACATGATGACCACGGCCGTGGCCGTGACCATCGGCCTGGTGATCTCCCAGTTCGTGCAGCCGGGCGCGCGGGTCGATCCCACCACGCGCGACGAGCTGTCGGCCCGCTACGGCGGCGAGGCCGCGGGCCGCATGGAGATGGCGGCGGAGGCCCCCTCCTGGGTCGACACCCTGCTCAACATGATCCCCCGCAACCCGGTGCAGGCCGCGGCGGAGCTCGACCTCCTGCCCCTCATCTTCTTCACCATCGTGTTCGGGGCGGCGCTCTCGCTGGTGGAGCCGAAGCGCAGGGAGGTGGTCCTGACGTTCTTCGAGGGCGTGAACGAGGCCTCGATGGTGATCATCGACTGGGTGATGAAGCTGGCGCCGTACGCCGTGTTCGCCCTCATCGCGTCGGTGGTGGCGAATTTCGGCCTGGACCTGCTCCGCAGCCTCCTCGTCTACTCGGTCACGGTGACGGCGGGACTCCTGCTGCACTGCTTCGGGACGTACGCGCTGGTGGTGAAGTTCCTGGCCAGGCTCAACCCGCTCGATTTCTACAAGAGGGTCGCCAAGGCGCCGCTGGTGGCGTTCTCCACGTCGTCGTCGAACGCCACGCTGCCCGTGACGATGGAGACGGCCGAGGAGGAGCTGGGCGTCTCCAACGAGGTGGCCAGCTTCGTCCTGCCGCTGGGCGCCACCATCAACATGGATGGGACGGCCCTCTACCAGGCCGTGGCGGTCATGTTCATCGCCCAGATCTACGGGATTCCCCTGAGCTTCGCCGACCAGCTCGTGGTGGTGCTCACCGCCACGCTGGCGTCGGTGGGGGCGGCGGGCGTCCCAAGCGCGGGCATCATCACGCTCATCATCGTGCTCAACTCGGTGGGGCTGCAGGGGCAGGTGCAGGCGGGCATCGCCATGATCCTCGGGGTCGATCGGATCCTGGACATGCTGCGCACGGCGGTGAACGTGACGGGCGACCTGGCGGCGTCGGCGGTCATCGCCCGCAGCGAAGGCGAGGCCGGGGTATGGGGGCGCCAGCCCCCACCGAGAGGAATCAGCGGCCCCGCCAGGGGCCTCGGGCCTCGCCTGCAGCGAGGGTGCGCAGCGTGCCTTGACATAGGGACACTGTCGGGCTGGCGGCACTGCGGCGCCGACGGTCGCCCCGGGGCTGCTACAGCAGCTCCTCACAAGCACCCGCCGGGCCGCCAGGCCCGACCTGCGGGCGCAGCAAGCATCGTGCTGCTGGGCTGAGAAGGCCCCGAGAAGAACTCCCCCTCTCGTGGGTGGGAGGGGGCGAGCGCAGCGAGCATGGGGGAGGTACCCACCTCCCCCTGGCCCCGGCAGGGGCCAAATGGGGCAGAAGTGGCGGCTGGGAGGGGTTGGCGAACAGCAGGCGCGGTACCGGCGGCATCGTTTCTCGCTGCCCCTGCGGTTGGCATGGCCGGCGGCCAACCCGTTGTCGTCGTCGATGGATTACAGCCCCGCAACATGGCCGTGCGGCTTGCGTCTCACCGGAACCAGAGGCTCCATGACAGCTA
>JAHWKH010000190.1 GCA_019347995.1 Gemmatimonadota bacterium
CGCCTTGGCGAGGCTCCGGGCGTAATCGAGCACCCTTCGTCGATCCTCTTCTCCCAAGCGCCCAAGCTCTTCGAGAAGATCATCCTTGATCGAACGCTTAATCATGTGGCAGGTCCTATTCTGAGGCAGTCAGAGAGAAGATACCCCTGACTCGGTCCTGACGGCCACAAACGGGCGTGCTGCGGTGATTTCGCATAACGAACGCATCTCCGTCCGTAATGCGAACCTGGGGTTCGGAGAAGATGCGCTTCGGGGGGTATGGGCGATGGAGTTCGGTAAAGCGCTCTCTGTGTGATTGTGCGCCCATCGAATCTACGGCTCGCAGCGTTGCCGCAGGGAAGCGGAGGCAATGCCCGGCCGGCCCGGACGGCTGAGAGCTCCAGTTGCCCTCCGGCCGATCGCGGCGAGTCCGCAAAGGGCGCCGATGCGAGCGCGTTACGGGGCCTCGTCTTCTGTCGCCGCTTGCCAGCTCATTTCGTATGTCACGGTCGAAATCCCATCGACCGGTTGTACTGATCAGTGCCACCAGGTGGTATGCTCAGGTACTCCCAGTCCCCACCTCGGAAGATCCGTCCGATGTAGGCCATCTGCCCAACGTGATACGACGTGTGTGCGAGGGATCGGTGCAGAGCCTCGATCACCTGAAGGGGCTCCCCACGAATGGAGACGACCCTCTCGAGATCCTCTTCGCCGAGTTCATCCAATGCGGACAGGAGCGCCGACCAGCCGTCCTCCCACTTCTCGACAACTTCAGACCGGCTGGCTCTCCGTTCGCCGAACTCTGATTCGCGGTCCCGCCACGGCTTCTCTCCATCAGTGGTCAGGAAGTCCGTGAACCGTGATTTGAGATTACCGCTGATGTGCCAAACGAGGGTCGCGATCGAGCTGACACCGGCGGAGGGTGCTCGGCTCAGCTCACCCTCGTCAATCTGGTCCAGGACGCCTTCTCCAAGGCTCTTGTACCGCTTGAACTCGGCTATTGTGGAACGGAGGGCGGTTGAATTCATTGATCTGATCGCTCGCGTCACGGGGCGAATGCAGATAACGCCCGCACTTCCGAATCGGAATGTGAGCGCAGAACTCCCTGCATGCCACCTTCACGCACTTCGGGCGCTTTCGCGCCGGGCCGCCGCGGGCCTCGGGATCCAGCTAGTGCGACTCCTCGGCCCGGCCTCCACCCTCCTCCATGTCCAACGGGCTCTTGATCCTCCGCAGCTCGCGATTCGACACGTGCGTGTAGATCTGCGTGGTCCTGGTGTTGGCGTGGCCGAGGAGCTCCTGGATGAAGCGAACGTCGGTTCCGGCCTCGAGCAGGTGGGTGGCGAAGCTGTGGCGGAGAGCGTGGACCGAGAAGCTCTTCTCCAATCCGGCTCTCTTGCGGGCGCGGTCCACCACCTTCTGCACCGAGCGGGTCGTGAGGTGACGCCCGGGGCGGGATCCGGGGAAGAGCCACTCCCCGGGATGGGCGCCTTCGAGGTAGGCCTCGACGGCCAGTTGCGCGGCATCGGCCAGTAGCGTGTACCGGTCCTTACCGCCCTTGCCGCTCTTCACGTGGATCAGGCCGCGCTCGAGGTCGAGGTCCTCCGGCCTCATGCGCACCACCTCGCTCACACGCAGGCCGGCGGAGTACACCAGGGCGAGAATCGCCAGGTGCTTGGGATTCCTGAGCTCCGCCAGCAGCCGGCGTACCTCCCGCTGGCTCAGAACGGTGGGAAGGGTCTTCTTCTTCCTCGGACGCACCAGCGGCAGGTCCTCGACGTTTCGTTTCAGCACCATCTCGCAGAAGCGTCTCAGGGCGCTGACGAGCTGGTCGTGGTAGGGCCGCGAGATGCCGTGCTCGCGGGTCCGTCGGATCAGGTAGATCCGCAGGCGCTCGGCCAGGTTTCCCTGGCCGGTATCCGATTCCATGAACCGGCGCGCATGGCCGACATAGGCCCTACGGGTCCTCTCGCTGTATCCCCTCAGTCGGAGCTCGTCGTCGAAACGCTCCGACAGCAGTTCCGAGGCAGTTGGCTGCGGGCGACCTTCCGGTGGTCTCGCATCGGTGTCTCCCGGTTCGGGAGCCGACGGGTTCGGAGGTGCGTCGACGACCTTCCCATGCTTCGGCCGAGGATCTGGTTCTGCGGCAACCTCCACGCCGAGAGCCCTTCGTAACGCCGCCTCCACCGCAGGCGAGTCGGGGAATCTCCAGATCCGGCGTTCACGATCCCAACGTCCGCCGGAGATGCGACGCACACGGTCGATCAGCGGGGGATTCCAGGGGAACGCGACGTGGAGTTCCTTCGAAGCCGCGTTCCTTCGAATCGTCACTGAGGGTGGCATACATAACGGTTCACTGAACCACCGGGCGACGAAATGGCCGAGTGGGAACGCAAGAGGGGCGCCTCCCCGCGGGAGACGCCCCTCCAGGCTCAGTTCAGCTCCGCTACCCTACCAGCCCCTCCGCCCCGTCGGGCTCTCCGCGTGCCCGGCCGACGGCAGCGCCTTGCGCTCCAGCTCCACCATCTCCGACGGGACGGGCGGCTGCCACACCTGGACGACCGGGAAGGTGGCCATGGCCCAGCGCACGCTCCACAGGAACGGGCCCAGGAACATGAGGGCCACCAGGGGATGCCACCACGGGAAGAGCGCGTTGCCTTCCTGGTGGAGCGACGGGGCGATGAGCATGTAGCGCTCGAGCCACAGGCCCAGCAGGATCACGGTGGTGAACGTGGCCAGCAGGCCGGGCTTCATCTTGGCCTTGCGGCCGATCAGGCCGGCGAAGGGGATGACGAAGCAGAGCATCAGGGTGATGCCCGACAGCACGCCCCACCCGCCTTCGGAGCGGTGGACCATCCAGGCCTGCTCCCAGGGCAGCTTTCCGTACCAGATGACGATGTACTGCGACCAGAACAGGTAGGCCCAGAACACGCAGAAGGCGAAGGCGAGCTTGCCGAGGTCGTGGCGCTGCTGCAGTCCCATCCAGTTGCGCCATCCGGCCTGGCGGGCCAGGAGGGCGGTGACCAGGGCGGTGGCGGCGATGCCTCCCCAGAAGGCCCCCATGAAGAACCAGCCGCCGAAGAGCGTGCTGAACCAGTGGGGCTCCAGGCTCATGGCCCAGTCGTAGACGAACACGCTCATGACGAACGCGAAGACCAGCACCAGGGCGGGAGCCATGGTGTTCATGCGCCTCCAGCTCCGCACCTCCTCCGCCTCCTGGCCGTTCCAGTCGCCCATGAAGCGGTCGCGCCAGCGGGCGCGGCGGTCGTCGGCCGCGGCGGCGGTGCCGGCGAGCTCCATGTCGGGGCGCACGGCGAGGTACGCGAAGTACATGGCCATGCCGAACAGGACCAGGGCGCCCACGACGTTGCGGGTCACCAGGAAAGGGATGTTCAGCCACGCCTGCTTGGCCTGGACGATGGGATCGGTGGCCATGGCCTCGATCCACGGGAAATAGCCCTCGCGCAGCCCCAGCATGGGGAGCATGAACAGGAACGCGAAGGGCAGGAACGCGGCGAAGGCGACGCTGATGCGCTTCACCGACCAGTTCCAGCGCGCGCTCACGATCGTGGTGACCACGGCGAACATGACGGCGCCCATGGCGATGCTCATGAAGTAGAGCCAGTTCGCCACGTAGCTCACCCACGCGCTCCGGGCGTCGAGGGTCAGCGCCATCACGAAGGCGGCCAGCCCGACGACGAAGAACAGGCCGGGCACCAGCAGGCCCGGCTTGTCCAGGTAGCGGACCTCGATCTCGGCGGGAATGTGGATGTGGGCCACGGCTCAGCCCTCCCCGCCGGAGGTGGCGGCGTCCGGGGATCCGGCGGGTGTGGCGCCGGCGGTGCCCGAGCCCGCACCGGCGGTGTCGGAGCCGGTGGTGGCGCCGGTCGTATCGGCTCCGGCGCCTGCGGTATCGGAGCCGGGCGCCGCGCCCGCGGTATCCGCGGCGGCCGCACCGCCTCCGCCCTCCCCGCCGCCCGCGGCCCCCCCGCCCTGCGCCTGGAGCTGCCGCACGTAGTTCACGATGTGCCAGCGGTCGTAGTGGCCGATGCGGTGGCCGTAGGACGGCATGAGGCCGCGGCCGATGCGGATCATGCCGTAGATGTAGCCGTCGGTGTAGTCCAGGGCCGCGCCGGTGGCGAGGTTGTACGCCCCCATGAGGGGCAGCTTGGGCAGGATGGGCGCCTGGTCGCTCATGCCGTTGGCGCCGTGGCAGACGGTGCAGTTGCGGTCGTACATCACCTGGCCCCGGGCCAGCGACGCTTCGTCGGCGGGCACGGGGTTGGTGAGACCGCTCACCTCGGGGGCACCGGGGGGCGCCATCATGGCCAGCGTGAACGGCGCCAGGTCCTCGGCCATCCCCTCGGCCTGGCCCACCATCACCTGGCCCGGCGAGGCGGGAAAATTGGGCGAGGCGAACGGCACCGAGCCCTCGGCGGGCAGCAGAGGATTCTCGTAGGGATCGAACGAGGGGCTGTCGCGCATGCTGCGGCCGAAGATGGCGTGCATGACGTTGTCCATCGGCGTGCACGCCGGCAGGAGCGTCACGGCCGCCACCAGGGCCGCGGTGCGCAGGCGGCATGGAATCCGCATCGCGCCGGGGCGCCGGCCGGCCTGCGCTGCGATGCGCCCCGCCTCCGTCCGCGGGCTAGCCACGGGCCACCTCCGTGTCGCGCCCGTCCGTCAGCCGGGCGGGCTCGTGTCGCTGCAGGATGCGGCGCGCCTCGGCGGCCTCGCCGCCGCTGGCCGGCACGAAGATGCCGAAGCGGCCGCCCATGAACTCGGGGTCGTAGATGGCTTCGGCCTTCAACTGGGGGATCCGGCTGTTGATGAAGAGGCCGATGACCGTCGCGAGCGCGCCGAACAGGATCGTCAGCTCGAAGGCGATGACCACGTAGGCGGGAATCGAGACCATGGGCTTTCCGCCCGTGATGAGCGGCCAGTCCATGCTGGTGAAGATGGTGAACCCGAACCCGGTGGCGGCGCCTGTCAGGCCGCCCACCAGCGCCCACACGCGCACGGGGCTCTCGCCGTACCCCATGGCCTCCTCGATGTGGTGCTCGGGATAGGGCATGTAGGCCTTGAGCCCCTTGAACCCGGCCTTCCTCAGCTCGTGGATGGCCTCCACGGTCGAGTCCAGGTACTCGAAGGAGGCGAGCAGGCCGCCCGCCGCGCCGGGGGAGGGGGCGGGGTCGTTCCCGGGACCGACGGGAGGCGGGCTCGTCGTTCGATCAGCCATGGTGCGCCTCCGTCTTCCGCATGGGTGCGGGAGATCGGAA
>JAHWKH010000191.1 GCA_019347995.1 Gemmatimonadota bacterium
GCCCATGACCGCGCCCTCGCGGTTCATGCGCTTGGAGAAGATCCCAAGGAAGATGGCGGGGAAGAACGAGGCGGCCGCCAGCCCGAAGGCGAACGCCACCACCTCGGCCACGAAGCCCGGCGGGTTGATGCCCAGGTAGCCGGCCACCATCACCGCGACGCCGGCGCTCACCCGGGCGGCGACCAGCTCGCCCCGTTCGGTGATGCGGGGCTTGAAGCCCCGCTTGAGTAGGTCGTGGCTCACGGCCGTGGACACCACCAGGAGCAGCCCCGCCGCGGTGGAGAGGGCCGCCGCCAGGCCGCCGGCGGCCACGAGCCCCACCACCCAGTCGGGCAGCCCCGCGATCTCGGGGTTGGCCAGCACCATGATGTCGGGATCCACGGTGAGCTCGTTGGCCACGGGCGCGTCGGGGCCCGCGAACTGGATGCGGCCGTCGCCGTTCAGGTCCTGGAAGGAGATGAGGCCGGTGCCCTCCCACGTCGTGAACCACGGCGGCACCTCCGCGTAGGGCCTCTCGGCCACCGTGGCGATGAGGTTCGTGCGGGCGAAGGCCGCCACGGCCGGCGCGGTGGTGTAGAGCAGCGCGATGAAGAGCAGGGCCCATCCGGCGCTGAGGCGGGCGTCGCGTACGCGGGGCACCGTGTAGAAGCGGATGATGACGTGGGGCAGCCCAGCCGTGCCCACCATCAGGGCCGCCGTGATGAAGAACACGTCGATGGTGGACTTGGAGCCCGACGTGTAGGGGGCGAACCCGAGCTCTTCGTGCAGGCCGTTCAGTCGGTCCAGCAGGTACCCGCCGGTCTCCTGGAACTCGGCCCCGAAGCCGATCTGGGGCACCGCCGTGCCGGTGATGAGCAGCGACAGGAAGATCGCCGGCACCGTGTAGGCGAAGATGAGGACGCAGTACTGGGCCACCTGCGTGTAGGTGATCCCCTTCATGCCCCCCAGCACCGCGTAGAAGAAGACGATGCCCATGCCGATGACGACGCCCACCTCCACCGGCACCTCCAGGAAGCGGCCGAAGACGATGCCGACGCCCCGCATCTGGCCGGCCACGTAGGTGAAGGAGATGAAGATGGCGCACACCACCGCCACCATCCGGGCCGTCTGGGAGTAGTAGCGGTCGCCGACGAAGTCGGGCACGGTGAAGGCGCCGAACTTCCGCAGATAGGGCGCCAGCAGGAGGGCCAGGAGCACGTAGCCTCCGGTCCACCCCATGAGGTACACGGACCCGTCGTAGCCCCGGAAGGCGATGAGCCCCGCCATCGAGATGAACGACGCCGCGCTCATCCAGTCGGCGGCCGTGGCCATGCCGTTGGCCAGGGGCGAGACGCCGGTGCCCGCCACGTAGAAGTCCTTCGTCGAGCGCGCCCGCGACCACACGGCGACGCCGATGTAGAGCGCGAAGGAGAGCCCCACCAGCGTGAAGGTCCAGGCCTGGACGTTCACGAGGCGTCCCCCGGCTCCAGCTCGTCCAGCTCGTACGCCCGGTCCAGCCGGTTCATCAGCCAGACGTAGACGAAGATCAGGACCACGAAGACGTAGATCGATCCCTGCTGGGCGAACCAGAAGCCCACCGGGAAGCCGGTGCCCGGAATGCGCAGCGCGTTCAGGGGCTCGGCCAGGAGGATGCCGGCGCCGTACGAGACGGCGAACCACACCGCCAGCAGGATGACCACGTAGCGCACGTTCCTGCGCCAGTAGGCCTGCTCCTGCTCCCCCTGCGGGTCGGGCGGAAGGGTGGGCATGGTGTGGGGCATGGCAGGATCCGGGACGGGGGAGCGCGGCCGGGGGGCGGGAACCGGCGCGTCCTGCTCCGCCGGGCCACGGACCCGCCGAGTCTAGGCGGGGGCGCCCCGCTCCCGCCAGCCGTCGGCCGTCGCTCCATCGTTGGGCGGGGCCGAACGCCCGCCCTGCCATCCTCGTCCAGCGGACCCCGGCGACGCCTCGGGTCCAGGGCGTGTCTCCCGAATTGTCGCCAGGTGGTCGAAGGGATCCTCTTCCGTTATCGCGGGTCGCGCTTCCAACTGGCCCACGACACATACGGCTAGCTATGGCGCCGGGCCCGTACCGCCATGCTGCTCAGGGAGGAGATCGTGCCTTGACTCTCCAGGCACTCGGTCCCATCGTCACTCAGGTGCGGAATATGGCGTTTGGATTTCCTATCCCTCCCACCTCCCCCGCAGCCCTCCCCCATGTCGCTCATCCAGTCGCTCATCCATGAGTCCCACGACTATCTTCGCGGCGGCACGCAGAAGGAGACGTACACGCGCGACGACGTCGAAGAGGTCGCGTGTCCTCTCTGCGGTGCGGACGAGCCGGAGCGGATCTATCTGGAATACGACATCCTGGGCATCTGCCGGTGCGGCCGCTGCGACCTGATCTACACGTCGCCTCGGCTGAAGGCGCCCGAGGCGATCTACTGGGGCGATGCCGCCGACTATCTGGAGGAGGCTCGCCTCGTCTTCTCGGGCCAACGCCCCCACCACCGCGATCCGAACTACCTGGAGGAGCTGCGGCTGGTGGAGCGGTACCGCCGGCCCGGCCGCTTCCTCGACGTCGGCTGCAACATGGGGATGCTCCTGCGGCTGGCCCGCGAGAGGGGATGGGACGCCGTCGGCGTCGAGCCGTCGCGCTCCCTCGGCGGACTGGCCCGGGAGAAGCTGGGGCTCACCGTGCACGAGGGCTTCCTGGAGGACTTCTCGCCGGACTCGCTGGGGCGCTTCGACGTGGTGGCCATGAGCGACGTCCTGGAGCACGTCGCCCGGCCCCTGCCGCTCCTCCGACACGCGCACCGGTTCCTCGCGGAGGGCGGGGTGCTCTTCGTGAAGGTGCCGAACGCGCGCTGGAACCTGTTCAAGCAGCGTGTGTCGGCCCTCGGCGGGAGAGCGCCCCGCCAGGGCATCTGGGACTCCTACGAGCACGTCGTCCACTACACGTCGCGCACCCTGCGGCGAATGCTCGAGACCGCGGGTCTGGAGACCCTCTGCCTCACCGTCGGAAAGCCCGTCCAAGTGCCGGCGTGGCACCGCTATGTCGGCCAGTATTATCAGTATCCCTCCCCTTGGTGCCTGGACTGGAAGCGTCACGCGGGGAGATCGGCGTGCTTCTGGCTGTCCGTTCCGGAGCGCTGGCTCCGGGGAGGGCGGGTTGGCTACCTCGCCCCCAATCTCATGGCCGTGGCGCGTTTGGCCGCGTGAGGGTCCCGTGGGAGGCGCCGGGCGTCCTCTCCGGAAGGTCCGGAGGACGAGCGCGGGGAGGGCGCCCGCCGCCATGTGGCGTGGGTGGGAGAGGACCTGACCCAGCTCGGGCTCGCTGACGCGCTGACCTTCTGGTTCGGACCGCCTGCTGCGGCGTAGCCACCGACGTCCAAGATCAAACTTTCAGGAGCTCTCAGGAGACGCGCCTGGCGGCCGGAAGAGCCGGCCAGCGCCCGGGCCACCGTGAGGTGATAGACCGGCTGTTGCTGCTCGAGGGTCACCGTGACCTTGCCCTCCTCCTGCATGCGGACGAGAACCCGTCCCAGGATCGCCTGCAGCTCCCGGGACCGGCGGGCCGCGACCGTCTCCACCGCACCTGCGGCCATGCGCGCGAGCGCCGGCTCAAGGCAGGCCGCCTCACCGGTGTCGAGCTCCACCACCGGCGAAGCCGCTGTACGCCAGATCGAGCGTGGTGCCGTACTCGTGCGTGCTCTGCCCGCCCGCGGCGTTCGAGTTGCTGCGCCTGAGGTCGGCCTGGCTCTCCACCGTCCGCAGCGCCGACGTGACCTCCAGGCGCACGGGCGGCACGCCCAGCGAATCGAGGCTCGCGTGGAACCGCTCCGCGATCTCCTCCAGGAGGGCCAGCGGGTCGGGCGTCACGACGGGTCGGCTGTGGTCGAGGCCGCGCACCACCCATCCACCCAGCCGGCGTCCCCCGCGCGAGCTGGTCCTCGTTGACGTAGCGGCGAAGCGCGGCCCGCTCGGCGGGCGCAGGAGGGGGACGGGCTGGAGCGCGCCGTCCACCGCGTCCACGGCGGCCACGATCCGCGGAACCGTCCGGTCGAAGGCTGCCTGCACGGCGGCCCGGACCTCCAGGTCGCTGGCGTCGCGGCCGCGGGGCCGGCCGTCGTCCGCGCAGGCGGTGGCACCAAGGGCGCCGGCGAGAGCCAGCGGGCCGAGGACGCGCGACGGGATGAGCATGGCGGGGCTCGTGGCGGTGGACGGAGGACTCACTCGCCCACCGATGTAACCCGCGCGCCCGTCGGGCCGGAGCCGCCTCGCGGTCACTCCGGTCCCCCGGCCGTGCCATGGGACGCTGCCTCGCCTTGCGCCGTTCGGCCGCTCCGTTAGGCTCCGGGCGTGCTCGACCGCCTCCGCCTCTCCCTGCGCGCGCTGCGCCACCGCGACCTGCGCCTGTTCTTCGCGGGACAGGGCGTCTCCCTCGTCGGCACGTGGATGCAGCAGGTGGCGGTGAGCTGGCTCGTGTACCGACTCACGGGCTCCGCGCTGGTCCTGGGCGTCGTCGCGTTCGGGAGCCAGTTCCCGGCCCTCCTCATGGCGCCCATCGCCGGGGCCCTGGCCGACCGCTGGAACCGCTACCGCATGGTGGTGGCGGCCCAGGTGCTGTACATGGCCCAGGCCACGGCCCTCGCCGTCCTGGTCCTCACCGGGGCCGTGCAGGTCTGGCACCTGGTGGCGCTGTCGGTGTGGCAGGGCCTGGTCAGCGGCGTGGACATCCCCGCCCCGTCCACCCCGTCGGCCCGGCGGCTGAGGGACCTACTGGGCCGCGCGGCGGCGGACCGACGACATGGTGGTCATCCTCGCCGGCCTGGCCCCACTGCCGTATCGACGACAGCCTCATCGAGGTCGGCGAGGCGATCGATCTGGGGGAGCAGGATGCGAACGACGGGATGGAGGTTGCTGGTCGCCCTGTGCGTCGGCATGCTGGCGCTGGGTCTCGCGGCCTGCGACGGGGACCAGGAGGGCGGCGGCGGAGAACCGCCTCAGCCGGTGTCCCTGACCCTCGGCCTCATCCCGATCGTCGATGTCGCCCCCGTGTTCCTGGGCATCGAGCAGGGTTTCTTCGAGGAGGAGAACCTCGAGATCGAGACGCAGTTCGCGGCGGGCGGCGCCGCCATCGTCCCCGCCGTCATCAGCGGCGACTTCGAGATCGGCTTCTCCAACAACGTCTCCCTGATCGTGGCGAGCACGCAGGGTCTGCCGATCGAGATCATCTCGCCCGGCGTCCAGGCCGCCGGGACCGCCGAGCCCG
>JAHWKH010000192.1 GCA_019347995.1 Gemmatimonadota bacterium
CCACGCCACTCCTGCCAGACGCAGGATGTAGACGTCCTGCGTCCCTGGACGGGACGCGTTATCGTACGACGCGATCGCGATCGGTCGGTCGTTCGCACCCAGTGTGACCGCGAAGCCGAGGGAGCCGATCAAGTTCTCGTCCTTCTCCCACACCGTCTCGGCCCACCACGCGCCCCACGGAGCCTGCGTCGCGACCGGCACGTCTTGCGCCACAGCGAAGGCGGGCGCAAGCAGCGCCGGTGCGCCCCGCGGCAGTCCGACCAGGTTCTCGCGCACCATCGAGCCCCAGTCGACCTGCGGCGGCTGCACGCCGAGGCCGAGAAAGCTGAGACTCGAGACGAAGAGAATGACGAACACGACGCGAAAGCCGAAATCGGTTGCCAGCGGCATCATGGCATTGGGCAGGACTTCACGGGTGATGATCCACCACAGCCCCTCGCCGCGGGCGCGCGCGGCCTCGACGAACTCCTGCACCATGATGTCCTGGCCGAGCGCCCGCGACAGCCGGAACACGCCCGAGGCATAGACCAGCGCCGCGGTGCCGATCAGGATCGAGATCGAGGTGCCGAGCGCCGCGATGACGATGAGGCCGAGCATGATGGTCGGCAGCGCCAGCAGGGCGTCGTTGATACGGCTGAGCAGGGTGTCCGTCCAGCCGCCGCTGACGGCGGCCGCGATGCCCAGCGGGATGCCGATGATCTGGCCGAAGGCCGCGCCGCTCATGACCCAGCCCGTGGCCCAGCCCCGGCGGTTGTACGAAAAGTAGTCGCCGATGTAGGAGACGGCCGCGCCCGAGAGGACCCCGCCGGCCATTCCGGCGAACACACGCACCGCGAGGAACGACCAGTAGTCCACCACCAGGGCGTGGAGCACCAGCGCCAGCGTCATGATGCCGCAGCCCAGCAGCAGGATGCGGCGCCGGCCGATGCGGTCCGAGATGGGACCGCTGATGACGGCGAAGACGCCGACCATCAGCGAGTAGGCCGAGACCAGCGTGCCAAGCACGGCCTCGGCGATGCCCAGCTCCTCGCCGATCCTGGGGAGGATGGGCGAGATGATCATGATCTGGCTCGCCGAGCTGAAGACCAGCAGCCAGAGGGCGAAGATGACCAGGTTGGGGGAGGCGCTCACCCGCCGTCTTCCTTGTGGAGCAGGTAGGCGTTGCGCTGGTCGGTGGGATAGAGGACGAGATCCAACACGTTCACGTGCTCCGGCGCGTTGACCACGTAGCAGACCGCGTCGGCCACGTCGTCCGGGGAGAGGGGCGTGTACCCCTGGTAGACCTTCTTCGCCCGCTCGCTGTCGCCGCGGAAGCGGACGTCGCTGAACTCGGTCTCCACGAGCGCGGGATCGATGCTCGACACGCGCACCCGGGTGCCCAGGAGGTCCACGCTCGTGGCCTCCGTCAGGGCGCGCACCGCGTACTTGGTGGCGTTGTAGACGTTGCCACCCGGATAGACCATGTGCCCGGCCACGCTCCCGATGTTCACCACGTGACCCCGGTTCCGCTCCACCATCGCCGGCAGCATCGCGCGGGTCACATAGAGGAGTCCCTTCACGTTGGTGTCGATCATCTCCTCCCAGCCGTCAACGTCGCCTTCGTGCAGCTTGTCCAGCCCGCGGCCGAGGCCGGCATTGTTCACGAGCACGTCGGGAAGCGCGTCCATCCCCCGCAGCTCGGCGGCGAGGGCGTCACGGCCTCCCGGTCGCGCACGTCCAGGACGCGGGTCAGCGGGGCGGCCCCGTGCTCCTCCTCCAGTGCGTCGGCCAGCGCCCGCAGCCGCTCCCCACGCCGGGCCACGGCGATGACGCGGGCGCCGCGGGCGGCGAAGGCGCGCGCGCAGGCGGCGCCGATGCCGGCGGTGGCGCCGGTGACGAGGACGGTCCTCCCTTCGATGCGGTTCATGAGGCCTCCGGCGTGACCATGACGGCTATCTCTCCTTCCTCTCCCGCCACCATATGCCCACCGCGGTGAGGAGGGTGAGGGGGATGACGAAGCCCAGGACGGCCGTCCCGAACAGCGCGTGCCCCGGGTGATCGGTGGCGTCCAGGACGAGCGCCGCGATGTAGATGACGTAGTAGGCGAGGAAGACGGCGCCTTCCCAGCGTTCGATGCGCCAGCCGGTGAAGAAGATGGGCAGGCATGCGAGCGCCACCGCCACCATGACCGGAAGGTCGAACGTCAGGACGCCGGTGGGCACGGGGATGCCTTCGGGCGCCACGGCCGACGTGATGCCGAGGACGGCCAGGATGTTGAACACGTTGCTGCCCACGACATTCCCGACGGCGATGTCGCGCTGACCCCGCAGGCTCGCCACCACAGAGGTGGCCAGCTCGGGCAGCGAAGTCCCCGCCGCGATGACGGTGAGCCCCACCACCACGTCGCTGACGCCGAGGCTCCGGGCGAAGATCACGGCACCCTCCACGAGCCACTCCGCCCCCACCACCAGGAGGGCCAGGCCGCCGAGCAGGAAGAGGAGGCTCTTCACCGTGGTGGCGAGGAGGGTCCCCTCCGGCACCACCGTTCCGTCCATGGGCTCGGCCCGTCCCATGCGCAGGAGCAGGATCGTGTAGGCCACGGCCAGGACGACCAGGAACACGCCGTCCCAGCGGCCGATGGTGCCGTCGAGGCCGAGGAGCACGGGAAGGAAGGACACGCCGATCATGAAGGGGACGTCCAGGCGCACGAGCTGGCGCTGCACCAGCAGCGGGCTCACGATGGCCGAGAGGCCGAGGATGAAGAGCACGTTGAACACGTTGCTCCCCACCACGTTGCCCAGGGCGAGGGCCGCCTGGCCGCCGAACGCCGAGCGCACGCTCACCGCCACCTCGGGGGCGCTGGTGCCGTACGCCACCACGGTCAGGCCCACCACCAGCGGCGGGATGCCGGCGGCGGCGGCCAGACGCGTGGCGCCACGGACCAGGCCCTCGGCCCCCACGGTCAGGAGGACGAGTCCCGCCACGAAGAGCAGGACGACGGATGGGCTCACGACGCCGGCTCGTGGGTAGTCACGCAATCATGTGGAGATGGATGCGAAAGATGGCGCTGTACATTCCCCTGACGGTAGCGGTGGCCCTGGTGGTCGTCTACCTGGCCCTGCCGTGGCCGGTGGCCTACCGCTGGGAGGACCCCTCGTCCACGTCGTTCATGCGCTACAGGGAGAGCGAGGCGCGGAGCCGGGGCGAGACGCTGGAGATCCGCCACACCTGGGTGCCGCTGGAGCGCATCGCCGAGCCCATGCGCCGTGCCGTGGTGCTCGCCGAGGACGGGCGCTTCCGCGAGCACGGCGGCATCGACTGGCTCGCGGTGGGCGAGGAGCTGGAGTACGGAGGCGACGGCGACTTCTCCTGGACCGATCCCGACGACCTGAAGGCGGTGGGTGGGGCCGCGCTCTACTACTGGCGCAACCGCGACCGTGTGCGCGGCCGCAGCACCATCACCCAGCAGCTCGCCAAGAACCTCTACTTCACCCCGGACCGCTCGCTGGTGCGCAAGGTCGGCGAGTTCGTGGTGGCGAGGCGGCTGGAGTGGTTCCTGGACAAGGACCGCATCCTCGAGCTCTACCTGAACACCGTGGAGCTGGGGCCGGGGCTGTTCGGCGTGGAGGAGGCGGCCCGCCACTATTTCGGCACGTCGGCGGAGGATCTGGGCCCGTTCCAGGCGGCCTCCCTGGCGGCCACGCTCCCCCATCCCCTGACGTCCAACCCGGAAACCCGTCCCGGCCGCATGGCGTGGCGCCGCGATCTCATCGTGGCCCGCATGAGCGGCCGCGATCGCCAGCGCTCCCCCGTGCCCGTGGCTCCGGAGCCCGTGGAGACCCCCGACGTGGAGGTGCACGTGGAAGCCGACACGGCGGCACCGGCGACCGAGCCCGGGGATACGGCGAGCCCCGGCCCGGCCCCGCCCGATACGGTCGCACCGCCGCCCGCCCCGGACCGGCCCGACACCGCCGCGCCGCCGCCTCCGGACACCCTCGACCGGGCCACGCCGTCCGTACCGGTGGAGGCTTCCGTCCCCGCCTCGCCGCTCGCGTCTCCCGGCACGGAGATCGTGGAGCCCGGGCCGACGTAGCCCGCACGAGGCATGGAGCTTGCCCCACCCCACCCGCGTCGACTCACGCTACGGAAGGGGTGCCTTCGAGCCCCCGGACCACGCCCCGAGGCACCATGGACAACCCGATCTTCGACGACCCACAGGAGATGAAGTGGACGATGGTGGCCGCCGGAAGCGCGATCCTGGCCGGGCTCACCGTCCGCACGGCCATGAAGGCGGGGTGGCGCCGCTGGAAGGACGAGGACCCTCCCCTGAATCCGGCCGATCCGAAGGTCGACTGGATCGACGCCGTGGTCTGGGCGGGGGCGAGCGCCGCCGGCGTCGCGGTGGCGCGCCTCCTGGCTCGAAGGGGCGCCGCCGCGGGATGGCGCCGGTTCATGGGTACGATGCCTCCCCACTGACCCGGATGCGGTCGGGAGGCGTGGCGGGGCTGGCGCCGCCTTCCTCCTCGTCGGGGACGACGGCCACCTGGCGAACCCGGCGCGCCCCCTCCTCGGGCTCCAGCCCCTTGCCGTAGCGGCGCGCCCCCACCTGCGTGAGCTCGGCGCCGAAGAAGAACACCGCGGCCGAATAGTAGAGCCACACCAGGAAGGCCACGAGCGTCCCGGCGGTGCCGTAGCGGGACCCGACGCTCGACCTCCCCAGGTAGAGGCCCACCAGGAACTGACCCAGCGTAAAGAGGATCGCCGTGGCCGCCGCCCCCAGCCACACCTCCCGCCACCCGATCCGCACGTCGGGAAGGGTGCGGTAGAGCGCTCCGAAGACCAGGGTGAAGAGCAGCACCGAGCCCACCTGGTTGAGCACGCTAATCCACGTCCCGCTGGCGAGCGCCGACAGCATCGCCTGGAGCACCAGGGCCACGAGAAGGAGCACGCCGAGGCCCAGCACCAGCAGGAAGCCGATGATCCGCCCCCTGATGAGGCGCTTGAGCCCGCCCTCGACGGGCTCCACGTCCTCGATGTGTCGGATCCCGCTGCTCCCGTCCGTCGCTCCTACCAACCCGGGGGCGGAGCGCTCCGCGTCGAGAGCTATCACGACGGCACCGATGAATGGGTCGTCCTCATGGACGCGATCACGGGGATGGTCATCTATCGGTTCGAGCCGACATCAGGCGTCCTCGTGCCCGTCCACGTCAGTCCGTTGCCCCAGTTGAAGGTCGGAGGCCCCGCGTCGGCAGGGAT